>NZ_BAVR01000004.1 GCF_000521465.1 Acetivibrio straminisolvens JCM 21531 | reverse complement strand
CAAATAATATACATAAAGTTGAACTTTGGAATACATGTGGAAAACCAAAATATTGGACAGTTCTGTTTTTTATATGCGATAAACAAGACTTTCCTGAGCAAATTTCCAAAGTAATGATTTCAGAACCGGATAATGGTCTAAATTAGTTTGTAGATTTTAAGGCAGGTAACGTAAAGTTTATCGTATTTAAGGATAAGATTCTAAAGTATCATATTGGAAATCAGATGGAAAAAGATTATGTATGTAATGAATGCCGCAAAATGGGTATTTCAGACAATGAGATGAATTGGCCGGAATAACGGATAGAGAAAAGAGAGTATCTTTACGGTTCTTTCTAGAGTTGGGTGAAGTAAACTTAAAAATATGGTACAATAAATAAAAATTGAACATAAGAAAAGGAAAATTTTTCAAAGATGGAAAACTATGCCCCCATGCAGAATATACAATGCCTATTTGGAATGCAATGCTTAAGGCTGACTTGCTTGTTTTTGCTGCTCCGGTATATGCTTTGCACACCCGCGCTCAAATGAAAGCGTTGCTTGATCACTTATGTTGTCACTGGATGGTTCATCGGCCTGATAAAGCAATGTTTACAAAGCGTGCCGTTATTCTTATGAACAGCATTGGTGCTTCAAACAGGGAAGCGCAAAAGGATATTGCAACCAGTCTTCAATGGTTGGGAATTTCCGATGTAAGATGTCTTGGATTTGGGCTGATAGAGGGAGTTAATTGGAAAGAATTATCCGATAAGCGGAAAAATAAAATTAATCGAAAGGTCATTAATCTTGCTGAAAAGTACGTTTCGTTTAAACCCGGACACATGGGACTTAAGGTAAGAGTTCTGTTTAATATATGTAAAATGATTCACAAAGGACTGCTGAAAAAAGAAGAAACTCCTTCTGCTGACAATCAGCATTGGATTGATAACGGGTGGATATAATAAAAAAAGTGAGGGAAGTAAAATGAGATCAAAAGAAGACTTTTATTCTGTGGTGCAAGAAATCAGGTCAATTTTAAAAGATCCGGAAAACCTAAAATGTTCCTGTCCGAAAGTGAAATGCGAGTGGCACGGCAAATGCCAAGAGTGTGTGGCATTACACATATACTATAAAGACCATGTGCCTAATTGTTTTCAGCAATTTATAAATGACAAAATTAAGGCGATAGCTCAGATTGGCGAATTAATTGTACACGAAAAAGAAAAAACACCTTCCGAGTATTGGGATTATGTTCGTGAGCAGGATGAGAAAGCGAAAGAATAGGGCGTAGTGCCGGAAGTTTAATATTAAAAGATTTCTTCATTTAGTAATTCGATACACCTATTATAAGGAGCTTAAATAATTATGGACTTTCAACAAGCAGTATTGGAAATAAATACTGATAATAAAAAAGTATTACTTCAAGCACTAAAGGTAATATCAAGAGTAGCTTTTCACAACCCCAATGCGGTTGAAACAATAATTGCTGATATTAAAAATAAGTTACATCATAGTGATGAGGATATTTGCTCATATGCCTGTTGGACAGCCGGCCAAATCGGAAGAAACAGACCGGAGTGGTATAGTGATAAAATACGAGAAAATGCACTATTTGCATTAGGATGGATCGGAAGGGCTGATCCAAGATTAGTAGAGAGCAGAATAGAAGAAATAATACATATGTTTAGAGATAAATGTGCAAAAGTCAGGCACAGTATGATTTGGGCATCTGAAAATATAGCAAATACAAAGCCTGAGATTTTTGAAAAGTACATAGACATTTATGAAAGTTTACTGGATGATCCGGATACTGAGTATGTAAGAGGTGAATCACCGGAATTCTTTAGAGTAATGGGAAAATCAAGACCCGACATAGTAGAGAGATCTATAAAGAAGCTTGAGAAAAAGCTGGAGGATGAAGACAGAGTAACACGTATTCACGCAAAGGGTGCTTTAAAAGTTATTCTTAAAAACATGGAATAATGATTAAAAGGATTTTGACGTGTAGGAGGTCAAGAATGGAAGTTAAACATATTAAGGAAAATAAAAAGGATTTTTTAGATTTATTACTCCTGGCAGATGAACAGGAGGATATGATCGATAAATATTTAGACCGTGGAGATGTATTTGCCCTATATGATGGAGATTTAAAAAGCATCTGTGTTGTAACGCAGGAGGGTGAAAATATATTTGAACTGAAAAACATAGCTACATATGAAAAGTACCGTGGAAAAGGTTACGGAAGATACCTGATAAATTATATATTTGAGTACTACAAGGATAAGTGTAAAACATTTCTAGTTGGTACAGGAGACGTTCCTCGGTCAATTAGATTTTATGAAAGCTGTGGATTTAAAGTATCACACAGAGTTGAAAATTTTTTTACAGATAACTATGACCACCTTATGTATGAGGACGGGGTTCAATTGGTTGATATGGTTTATTTAAAGAAAGAGTTCTGAAGTATGCCTCTTACAGTTGCATAATCCGTAAAGCGGAATTTGAAAAATGTTTACAAAGAAGAATAAAGGTTGATAAGTAAAATGAAAAAACTTTGTGAAATGAACAACGAAGAGTTGAGGAGATTATTTCCGATAACAATTACTGAATACAATAAAGATTGGCCCAGGCTTTATAGCGAAGAAAAATTACATATTGAAAAAGCAATTGGAGTTGAAAACATTTTTAGAATAAACCATTATGGAAGTACGTCAATTCCCGGAATGATAGCAAAGCCAACAATTGATATTTTGCTTGAAGTATTTGAACATGTTGAGAATGACTACATAATAAGAAAGATGGAGTCCATCGGTTATATCTATAGCCCTCAGGTTGATAACCCTCCTCCGCATATGATGTTTCTAAAGGGATATACTCCGGAAGGATTTAAAGGTCAAGCTTATCATGTCCACGTGAGATATGCTGGAGATTGGGATGAATTATATTTTAGAGATTATTTGATTAGTAATCCTGATTTGGCTGAAAGGTACGGTAAGCTCAAGCTGGAACTTAAAAAGATATACGAATTTAATCGTGATGGATATACAGAAGCAAAATCCGAATTTATAAAAGAAGCGACACGGGCCGCGAAAAATGAATTAAAAGGAAAGTATGTACCGGCATTTAATTTATGAATCAAATAGGCCTCCTTATGATTTGCATTTTTTATTTCTCACAGCAAAAACAGAGGAAGCGGATATTATAAAAGGATTGGGCCTGGGAGCAGATGATTATTTGACAAAACCTTTTGGGGTTCAAGAGCTTCGTGCAAGAGTCGATGCCCACATTAGAAGGGAGCAAAGAAAAAAGATAAACTCGATTAGTGTAGGTAAAACTAGATTTTCAATGTCCGGTAAAGAGTGCTTTGTTATGGATAATAAGATTCCTCTTACCAAGAGTGAATATGAAATATGTGAGTATTTAGCCCTTCATCACGGTCAGGTCTTTTCAAAGGAGCAAATATTTGAATATGTTTTTGGATTTGAAAAGGAAAGCAATTTAAGCGCAATTGCTGAGCATATTAAAAATATCCGGGCAAAATTCATGCAATTTGGAGAAAAACCAATTAAAACAGTCTGGGGGATAGGGTACAAATGGGAGTGAAAAAAAGCAAAAATCTTCGAACGATTTTATTGAGTATGTTGTATCTCTTGGGGCTCTGATTATTACTTTGTTTTTAGTCAATTACTTCATGGTTGCTTCAACTTCTATGTTGTATCCCGCAAATTATTCTGAAAAAGTGATTGAAAAAAATTATGAAAAGCTAAAGAATTCCCCCAAGGTAACAATGGAGCTGTTAACACCAATGTGTAGTTTTGGTGTTTATTCAAAAGATGGACACTACTTATATGGAAATTTTTCTCCTAAAAATGAGAAAACGCTTTGGGATGCTTATAGTAAAGGGGACAAAACAGCAGTTTTGTCAAAATATATTGTTGGGATTGTGAGAGAAAACGATATATTGATTATTAGATACCCCTTAACGATGCAATTTAAAAATGACAAATTGAGAAGAGCTTTACCCAATGCAGAACTGGTTACTCTAATTTTGTTTCTGCTTCAACTGGTTACAATAATTGTCTTGTGGTCCAATCGATTTGCCAAAAAGGTCAATGTTGAATTGCAAACCCTTCTTGAAGCTACGGAAAAAATACAGGAACAGGATTTGGATTTTAGCGTGGGTAGCAGCAATATAGAAGAGATAGGTATGGTCCTTAACGGGATTGACAAGATGAAAAGCTCTTTAAAGATTTCGCTGGAGGGACAGTGGTTATTGGAGAAGCAAAAGAGGGAGCAGGTTGCAGCATTGGCCCATGATATAAGAACACCTCTCACTATAGTCAGAGGAAATGCCGAATTGCTTAAGGAAACGGAGTTGTCGGAGGAGCAAAAAAACTACTGCGAGTATATAGTCAAAGGCAGTCAGTAAATAGATGCATATATTCAAAAGTTATTGAGTTTTACAAAAAAGGAAATTGATAAAGAACAACCGGACGAAAATATCAAGGTTACAAAAGTTTTAAATTCTTTAAAAATTCAAAGTGAGGCTTTAAGTCAGGCAAAAAAGATTAACATAGTCTGGAAAGTAGATGTTGAAGACAATTTATATATTAAAGGTTCTGAAAATGAATTCGAACGTGCAATTATGAATATAATTAAAAATGCATTTGATTTTTCTCCGGAGGCCTCAACAATTACGATATATAGTGTTGCGGATAATTCTGAACTGACTGTCAAAGTAACTGACCAAGGCAAAGGCTTTTCTAATAAGGCACTAAAGTATGGAAAAGAGCAATTCTTTATGGAGAATGAAAGCAGGTCAAAAAACGGGCATCACGGGTTGGGATTATTTTTAGCAAATACCGTTATTACAAAATACAAGGGAGAACTTATATTATCGAATGACAAGAATGGCGGAGGGGACGTTACGGTTAAGATTCCTGTATTTCGAAAGGAAGAATAATCAAAGCTTTAATGATTCGTCTGTTTTTATGTGATAAAATAATTTTAAATGGCAGGTAAAAGAAGGTTAGGCTCATCCTTAATTCCTTAGCAATAGAATAAGATAATCCGATTTGAAAGGCATAAATTCAGTCAACGAATGAGTGAAATACTGAGATTTATTAACAAAAGTCAGGAGGTCAGAATGAATCAGGATATACTCAAGCGGGCAGGGGAGATTATTGAAAAAAACACAGGAGAAGGAACATACTGTGTATTGGCTCAGATAGATATGGATGGTTATCCTACAGTATCTACAATTACAGCTTCAAAAGCTGATGGAATCAACTGGATTACTTTCTGTACCGGATTAGGCGCACCAAAAACTAACCGGATTGATAAATGTAACAGGGCCAGTGTTTGCTTTAATTCAGATGACTACAACATTACTTTAGTTGGGGAAATCGAAGTATTGACCGATCCGGAGATAAAAAGAGAGATGTGGTATGACGGTCTTTTAAATCACTTCAGCGGACCGGAAGATCCTTCTTATTGTGTTCTGCGCTTCAAATCAAAACGTTATAATCTATTGGTCGACTGGAAGGAAGCAAGGGAGAATTATAATAAAGCCAATCCATACGAGGCATAGACTCCGGTAGCTATATATGAACATATTACGCTATTATGTGATTAAAAAGTCTTTGCTTTATTATGTTAACGTGATATAATGAAAAAGTATTTTTGATTGAAATTGGGGGAATTAAAGATGAGAAAATTAAAAATGAAGAAACTAATGTCGCTGCTTTTAGCGCTAACAATGGTTTTGGCTTTGGCAGCTTGTGGCAGTAGGGAAGCCAATAAAACACAGGATGGAAGTGATTTGGATTACGTAAAAGGTAAAGGCAAGCTAATCATTGGCTACACCAATTATGAGCCTATGAATTATACAGATGAAAATGGCGTTTTTACCGGTTTTGACACAGAGCTGGCAATGTTGACGTGTGAGAAGCTGGGGCTTGAACCTGAATTTGTTGAAATCAACTGGGATACTAAAGAAGTGGAACTGAATGCAAAATCTATCGACTGTATTTGGAATGGATTGACAATTGATGATGAACGTAAGGCCAAAATGGAAATTACCAAGCCTTATGTAAAGAATGCTCAGGTGGTTTTGGTGAAGGAAGGCACTGCTTATAACGGAACGGAATCCTTAATAGGAAAGACCGTAGTGGCTGAGCAGGGTTCGGCCGGTGAAAACACCGTTAAGGCTGATGATAATTTGAAGCAGGCAAACTTTGTTCCTAAGACATTGCAGACAGATTGCTTGATGGAATTGAAATCCGGTACTGCTGATGCAGCTGTGTTGGACTTAACTTTGGCAAAAACAATGACCGGTGAAGGTACTAGCTATAATGATATTGTTATTGTTGATTACTTGGCTGAAGAGGATTATGGAGTGGCCTTCCGCAAAGGTTCTGATATTTGCGCAGAAGTGAATAAGATTTTCGATGAATTTTTTGAAGATGGTACAATGGCAGCATTGGCTGAAAAGTATGGATTGGAACTTGCAAAATAAGTTTTTTATACATAACAAATTGAGCTAAGGGCAGAGGGATAATCCTCTGTCCTAGCGTTTGTATATTGGGGTAAAAAAGTATGAATGAGATTTTGGTAATTTTCGGTCGTTTGTCTGAGAGCTTTTTGCTCAATTGTAAGCTTTTTATATTAACACTTTTGTTTGCACTGCCTTTAGGATGGTGATTGCTTTTGGTTCAATGAGCCGTTTCCGTCCTCTTCGCTGGGTGGTGCGGACTTTTGTCTGGATAATCCGTGGAACGCCGCTGATGCTGCAACTTATAGTAATTTTCTTTGGGCCGGGTCTTTTGAATATGCCTTTTTCCTGGCCAAGCGGTGAATCGGGACGTTTTGTTGCTGCAACCGTTGCTTTTATTATCAACTATGCTTGTTATTTTTCGGAGATTTATCGAGGCGGTATTGAGAGCATACCAGTGGGACAATATGAAGCGGGCCAGGTTTTGGGCATGAAAAAAGGACAGATTTTCTTTCATGTAACACTGCTGCAAGTAATAAAGCGTATTGTTCCTCCAATCGGCAATGAGGTAATTACCTTGGTGAAGGATACGTCTCTTGCCCGTATTATTGCAAATAAAGAAATTATTATGATGGCTGGAGAATACACCAATAAAGGACTTATCTGGCCTCTCTTTGCTACAGGTATATATTTCCTTGTTTTTGGTGGAGTGTTAACCGTACTCCTTGATTGGGTAGAGAAGAAGCTTAGTTATTTCCGTGTTTGAAAGAAGGGGTTTTGTTGGCTTTTTTAGAAGTAAAAGGTATTGAGAAAAGTTTTGGAACCGTACAGGTTCTGAGAAAGATTGATTTTTCATTGGAAAAAGGAGAAGTAATCTCCATTATAGGTTCATCCGGCAGCGGAAAGACCACATTGCTCAGGTGCCTTAATTTTCTGGAGCGGCCTGATAAAGGAAGCATCATTGTAAATAATGAGGTAATTTTTGACGCAATGGACCCTGCCACTCAACGGGAAAGTGAAGTAAGAAAAAAACGTCTTCATTTTGGATTGGTTTTTCAAAATTTTAACCTGTTTCCTCAATATACAGTTTTAAAAAATGTTACATTGGCGGCAGAACTTTTAGCCAAAGAACGCCCTGACTTCAAACAGAATAAAAAAGCTATTTTGAAGGAGATTCAGGATCGGGGAAAAATGCTTCTTTCCCAGGTCGGTCTATCGGATAAGTTGGACTGCTATCCCCATATGATATCCGGCGGACAGCAGCAGCGTGTAGCTATTGCCAGGGCTTTAGCTCTAGAGCCGGACATTTTGTGCTTTGATGAGCCTACTTCTGCCTTAGACCCTGAGCTTACCGGGGAAGTGCTGAAAGTAATTAGGAATTTGGCGGATCGTAACACGACGATGATTATTGTGACTCATGAGATGGATTTTGCCCGGGATGTGGCAGACCGTGTTATCTTTATGGATGGTGGCGTGATTGTTGAACAGGGGCATCCACAGGAAGTGTTTGGAAACCCTAAAGAAGAGAGAACTAAGCAGTTTCTGGCCCGATATAAAAAAGATTAAGATAATAGCATATAGAATTGATGAATTTATAAGTTTGGATTATTGACGTGGAGGGGATACTTTCACGTCTTTTAATTTGGCCTCTTGGAATGAAATGAGAGAGGCAAAAGAGAAGGGACTCGATGTCCCGAGCTTTTATTTATAATTATAAAAGGAGAAAGTGTTATGGCGTTGTGGATTGCCTCCGATAAAACATTGAAAAATATATAGAAATTATTCTCTTTTAGTGGTTATATTATAAGTATAAAGTAATAATGGAGAGAAAGAGTGAGTCATATGTTCTTTTTCGCAATCTTTGGCATACAGGATAAAGATAAGTATATAGGTACCTACAACAATATTACTTGTTTGTCATGTGGAAGATTGGCCAGATATGAAATTTACAAGTATTACAGATATTTTCATATATTTTTTGTACCTATTTTCAGATGGAATGTTAAATATATTGTTAAAACATCATGTTGCGGCTGTCTTTATGAGTTGGATCCTTTCGTAGGAAAGGAATTTGAAAAAAATCCTTCCACAGAAATCAGGGAGGAAAATCTGCAGAAGATTAACTGTTATTCGCCTTTCAAATATTGCGCAAATTGCAAAACCGATGTACCTGCAGAATATAATTATTGCCCTTATTGCGGAGGGAAATGTTAGTTCTTAAAAGAAGAATAATTGTTGTTCTGCTATATGCAGATTTATACTCTTTCAAAAGAAACAAGATGGGTTCTTACTTATACCGTAGATATTTTTATAGTAAATATTGACTTTTTCACAGCGATTAAATTAATATGTTTATAATTAGTGTTGTACAATAAAAATGTAAATTTTTATACAGCTATCCCAATTTAGTAGTAGCAATATCCAATTATTTGCTTTTTAATACGTGACTCTAGTATCAGTAAATTAAATTTGTCATTTTTCTGTTGATTTGTAGTGTAAATTGAACAGCATGGAATATTGTGCACGCAAGGAGCCTGGGAACCTGCAGTTTACCGTTGATAAAATTGAATTCGCAAGATTTTCGAGTATTGTGTCTTAAAGTATATTGAGGAGGCTGTTTTATATGAGATTAACCTTAAAAAACATATGTAAAATAAAAGAGGCAACGGTAGACCTTAATGGTATTACTGTTATTGCCGGTGAAAATAATACCGGTAAAAGTACTGTTGGGAAGATATTATATAGTGTTTTTAATAGTTTTTATAAAATAGATGATCAAATATACAAAGAAAGAGAAGAAAGTATAAAACATATTTTATCACCGGTATCTTTTAATGCTTACATTAAAACGGAACACGGTAGTTTTATCGAGGCTTTTATAAGCTCCATAATTAACGACGAAGAGAAATATAAGAGCAATCCTGAATTACTAAAACAAGAGTTGAGAGATTTTGTTGTCCAGCTTGATAAACACAATATGCAGTCTTTGGCACAATTTCCTCAAGAAGAAATGGTAAACAGAATATTAGAAGTCATTAGCATTCCTCGTGATGTAATTCTAAAAACAATACTTACAAAAAAAATTAATACAGAATTCAACGGACAAGTTAATAATATTTATGCCAATAGCAAAGGTGGCATAGAACTTATAATTAATAACGAAACGATTTTAATTGAAGTTCAAACTCATAAAGTTCAATCTATTTCAAATGTACTCAATTTAAACACCGAGGTAATATATATTGATGACCCGTTTGTTTTGGATGAAGGTATGTATAGGGGATTTCCGTTAGGACGTTATATAGATCATAGGCACCATTTGAAATTAAAATTGTTTGATAATTCCAAAGATAATGTTATAAATGAGATGTTAACTGCAAATAAACTGGAAAACATCTATTCGAAGATTAACAATATCTGTAGTGGTGAGTTGGTTAAAAATAAGTATTCCAACTATGGATATAAAAAAACTGGAGAAGATGAAGTTCTAGAACTTAGAAACATATCTACCGGATTAAAAACTTTTGTGATATTAAAAACACTTTTGTTAAATAGGAGTTTAGAAGAAAATGGAACAATAATTCTTGATGAGCCGGAAATACATCTACATCCGGAATGGCAGTTAATTTTTGCCGAATTGATAGTTTTATTGCAGAAAGAATTTGGCGTGCGTATTCTATTAAACACTCACAGTCCGTATTTTTTAAATGCTATTGAAGTTTATGCTGCAAAGCACAAAATTGCGGATAGGTGTAAGTATTACATTGCTGATTTGGATGAAGATGCAGCAATTATATCTGACGTTACAGAGAATATTGAAGAAATTTATCGAAAACTAGCCGGACCGCTTCAAGATTTAGAAAATGTGAGGTATAACAATGATTAAGGTTGATGATTATGAAATTTTTAAGATAAATATGACCACATTAAAGGAAACATCGAAAGATAAGCATAATGATGGTTCTGAATATTCCATGACGGATTCATTATTAGAAGTTGTAGATTTTGATAATGTTAAAAATCATTACATTAGAGATTTGGACTTGGCTACTACTCCTAAATCAAATGATGCACTTTTGATTAAATCCGATGGAAAGTCGGTTTTTATTGAGTTTAAAAATGGCTGTGTAAAAGAATATGATATTAGGAAAAAGATATACGATAGTTTGCTTATATTAACTGATATTATTAATAAAGGAATCAGCTATACCCGACAACACACAGACTATATTTTAGTATATAACGGGGAAAAGAATAATACTACCGATGAAGATCCTAAGACCCGGGTGCAAGTATCGGAGTCAAGAGATAGAATTGCAAAAACATTTACTAAATGGGGTAAGACGAATTACATTAAATTTGGCTTACATATTTTCAAAAATTACTGTTTTAGAAATGTATGTACATATACTAAAGATGAATTTGAAAGTTTTCTAAGTTCTTTAAATGACGACAACCATTTTTAATAGCTGTGTATTTTAAAAGCAGGTGACACTACTACAAGAAAGATGATGGGCTAGTATATTTGATAACAGATTTCCGGTGAAACGGATGGGCGCATTGGATAGACTTCTTGCAGACTGCCGGCCTGAATATCCCTATGAAAGCTCGAAAACACTGATGTATTTGACAGAGGAAATTCCCGTAACAATTCACGAAAGGTTAACATAAATTAATACTAGAAATTAACCTTTTTATCGGGAGGCATAAACCATGCTTTCGAGCATTGAATTTATAAAACAGTCTTTAGGTTTACATCTATTCTTTGCAAGGATTATGAAAGAACACTCATTTTTCCTTGAAGTGGGGTTTGCACCGAAAGACTCGAGCTTTATTCAACAGGCAGATGCTTTTCGCAGGGAATTTGACGGAATTTTAGGAGAAACCGTTTCTCTATCAAACGGAGTTGTTAATCCCGAGATACTAAATTCAGGAGAGGTAATAACACCTTTTACTTTGAAAGCAGAAACGGCAACCGTATATTTTACAGGAGTACGTATACCAACTCAACTGACACAGGCAGAAGCAGGACTGGCTGGCGGTGGTATAATAACAGCCAACCCTGTGCTTGAACGATGTGTATCAGTGCTTAACCAAAGGGCAATAAATGCAACTGCTGCGTTAATACAGTTTAAAAAGGATATCTTATCTAATGCTATAAACTGCAAGATGTTTACATTTAACTATCCTTTATTGATTTTACACATAACACGTGAGGCGGAATTATACCTTCTGCAGCTTCGGAGACTTCAAAGAAGAGAAGAGGTAGATTTGGCAAAAGAAGCTTACGGATTGGAGTTTTTCTGGAACAGACAAATGGCAGAACATGCCAAGTTTATCCGAGGTTTGCTTGACCCTACAGAAAGCAATTTGATTAATCAAGCTAATGATTTCGGAAATGAGTTTGATCAATTGACAGCTGAAGCAAAGGCGGCAATGGATGCGACCATTCCACCGGCTAAAGTTACTGAAGAAAGCTTAAAAGCAACCGAGGATTTCCGAAACTTCAAAGCCCAAGGTACGCAAGGCCTGCTTGAGTGTAAAATAAAATCAATTATCATACCTCTTCTGGGTGATCACGTTCTGAGAGAAGCAAACCATTATTTGCGATTACTTAAAATTTTTGAAGGAAGATAATAAAGGTATTTGGAATGAAGTCAATGCCGTGTATTAAGAAAAGTCAAAACATTTTCAGTGGTGCTATATACCTTGAGCAATATAGCACCATTTTGTTTAGCCTCTTGGAATGAAATGAAAGAGGCAAAAGCGAAGGGAGTCGATGTCCTGAGCTTTTATTATTTTTTGAACCTTCAGTGAGATTTTCCTGTTTTTAGGAGAATACATTAAGGCATTATCCGTCAGAATTTCCGCTAACTGCATATGGATTTTTTATTCCCATTCAGGCAAGGCATGCTGAATCAAACACGCAAATTATTATATTATTATTGACATATTAGGTCTAATGCGATAGACTTATATTGGGTCTATCATAATAAACCTATGGAGGTATTTAAATGGAAAAATACAAGCTGTTTGATGCCGAATATAAATTCGTCAGTATTGTCTGGGACAACGAGCCTGTCAATTCCACGGAGCTTGTAAAACTGTGTGCGGATAAACTCGGTTGGAAAAAATCAACCACCTATACTGTTTTAAAAAAGCTTTGCGAGCGGGGTATTTTACAAAACAGGGATGCAACCGTTACCTCATTGGTTAAGCGTGAGGATGTACAGAAATATGAAAGTAGAGCTATGCTGGAGAGAACCTTTGACGGTTCGCTACCAAAATTTTTGACTGCTTTTTTGAGCGACCGAAAGCTTTCTGAGCAAGAAGCGGAGGAACTTAAGCGGATTATAGAGGAGGCGGTGAAATGAGTTTTTTGCAAGATTTATTTTTAGCTGTTGTGAACATGAGTATTACTGCATCCTATGTAGCCATTGGCGTTATCCTTCTCCGTTTTCTTTTTAAAAGCTCCGAAGATATTTTCCTATATTCTTTGGATGCCTCTTCTTTTCCGCCTGGTATGTCCATTTTCCTTTGAATCTGCTCTTAGCCTTTTCAATCTCATAAACTTAAATGCCAAGCCGAAAAGCGGAGTATCTCCGTATGTACCGCAAAATATGGGACAGATTCCGGTACCTTATGTACAGGCCGGTGTAGGAGGTGCTGACAGCGCGGTGAATGCTTCTGTTTCTGTGGCTGCCTCGGCGGCAAGCATAAATCCAATGGACATATGGATAACTGTTTTTAGTCTTGTCTGGATTTCGGGTGTTATTGCGTTGTTGGTTTATAGCATTTTTTCTTATGCAAAAACCAAAAGAAAGCTTGAGACTGCAACTTTAGTGGAGGGCAATGTTTTTGAGACGGATGCCATAGGTACAGCTTTTGTTTGTGGTTTTATCCGTCCGAGAATCTATGTGCCCACAGATATTAGGGGTGCCGATTTGTCGTACATATTGGAACACGAGCGGACTCATATCCGCAGAAAGGATTATCTTATAAAGCTGATTGCTTTTCTTGCCCTCATTCTTCACTGGTTCAATCCCCTGATGTGGTTGTGTTTTGCTCTTATGAACCGGGATATGGAAATGTCCTGTGATGAAAGTGTGCTTCGGAGGCTGGGTGAAGGTGCCAAGGGCGGTTATTCGAATTCGCTCCTGTCGATGTCGGTCAAGGGAAAAGAGGGGTTGGCAGTGGCTCCCTTGGCCTTTGGCGAGAGTAATGTAAAGACCAGGATAAAAAATGTACTCAATTTCAAGAAGCCTAAGTTCTGGGTTGTAATAGTTGCGGTTGCAGCTGTTCTTACTGCTTCGATTGTTTTTGCCACAAATGCATCTAAAGAAGGGAAGATTTCTGCAAAAGACAGAAAAAAACTTACGGAAGTTGTCAGCGAATACTACAAAAAATCGGATCCGGCCAACAACGGTTCTCTTATAATTTATAACATAAAAGATTGTGACAGCGGCTATTTGGTATTAACCGAAAAATATTCTGGAGAAGGAGAAAATTTTTCCCTTTTGTTTTTAATAGATTTTGATTTTAATATAGTGGCTAAAGCTTCGGGAAATATGCCAATAAGTCCGTGTTTTTCGGCAAATTTGGTGGAGCATCAAGGGAAAAGTATAGTATACGGCAATTTTGATAAAAAGAAATGGGAATGGGAAAGCGATACAGTGTAGATGTTGAAATTGACAGGATTAAAATATTCTTTGATGACGGATCCATAATTGAAGAAGCGGTTTCTATGGATAAGGGATATATAGTTGTTGCAGATACCACGGCAGGGATAAAGAATATTGAACTTTACAACAAAAAGGGTGAGCTTCAAAGCAACTTAAATGACACTATTTTAAATCAACAGGATTTAATAAAAGTGGGGAGCGATACTGTTTTTTATAAAGATGATGAATATGATGCAAATACCCAGTTTGACAAAAGCAAGGTGGAGAGTTATCAGCTTGCAACTGTTGTAATTCAGGACTGTCTTGCAAAGGCAGGGCCCGGTGAAAACTACAAGAGCATGGGAGCATTGGAGTATGGTGTTATTGTCAGGATAACAGGCAAATATGAGAATTGGGTTCTTTGTTCTGCTGACAGGATACCGGGAGAATTCTGGATTGAGAAGAGCAATTTAATCGATGAAAAAAAGCACACAGAAAGCAATTTCGGAATCATTATGGCGAATAGTGTAAAAGTAGGTTCGGCAGTGGAAGACAAAGGAAATTTGGTGAGAATATTAATAATAGATGAGGACAGAACATGTGTTGTTGCTTTAGGTACCGATACGGATGTGCCTGAGGTGGATGGATTAAAAACAGGGATTATATTCTTGCTAAAGATATTAAAGAGGGATTTTATTTTAGACAGGCTTTTTTGAAGAAGGGAACGGTAATCTATGATAATCCTTTTTCTCAAGCAAATGCTTTTCGAACAACAGACACAGAACTTTTTGTCAATATTGAAAAAGAGATAAACGGATGGGTTTTAATTCTTGGCGATTATACTTATGACAGAGTAGTCGCTGGGTAAAGAAAGAAGACATCTTTATTCCAACGCCTTACGAAATGACGGATGATGAGCAGAAAGCGTTTCAAGTAGTGCAAGAGTATTTTGCAGCTTTTGAGATAGCTGATTATGATGCAATGCGCATCCTAAGTACGGAAAACCATAATAATAATTTTATTCACGATGGCGACGTATGGGGGATGAAATGGGCTAGAGCAAAGAAAATAGAATTGGTAGAAGATGCGCGTTTTTTACGTATTGAAAATTCCGATTCGGTTTTAGCATTTATTGTATCAGTTGATATGGAGACTGTAGAAACATCTGCTCAATATCCGTCAACGCAAATCACTTTTTATGTTGTGGTTGTTAAAGGTGATGACGGAAAGTGGAGTGTTGACAAATATGAAACCGGATAAAAGCGGGGAGGTGATGTAAGCAAAAGTTTTGAGATGAGAGTACTATGACGAATGTGTATTTTGAAAGGCATGCGAAACCGGATTACAATGTTCATGATGATTTTGAAAAAATGAGAATGATAATGCCTTGGATTGTAAAAAAGCAGTTTGGAAAAAATATTTGTCGAAATATTGCAAAAATAGACATTTTCTTTTTGTTTTGTTAAAAATCCGATATGTGTTGATTTTTCCCCTATAAATGAATATAATTAACTTATAAATGTAATTATTTTAAAAAATATATGTGTTTTTTGGGGGCTTCCTGTCGAATAAAGCGGCGTTTTGCGCATATTCAATCATTTATGGGGGAGTTTAATGGAAAGGTTTTATATTTATATTGTTCTTACAAGGACAAATACAATAATATCCAGGCTCATTCAATTTTTCAAAAGAGATGAATTTACCCACGCTGCTATTTCTATGGATAGAGACCTTGCAAATATGTATAGCTTCGGAAGGAAATATGTGTTCTATCCCTTCATTGGTGTATTTAAGCATGAAAATTTAAATAAAGGGACATATAAGTACTGTAAAGTGTTGCCCGGTGCGGTAATTGAGCTCGAGGTGACAAAACAGCAGTACAAAAGGGCAAAAACCTTGCTGGAGTATTTTATTTCCAATGCCGGACAGTATAAGTACAACTATGTGGGACTTATAAATAGTTTAATAAACAGGGAAGCATGCCACAATTCAAGATTTGTTTGTTCGGAATTTGTATACTATATCTTGAATGAAAGTGGTATTGCAGACTTTAAAATATCAAGAAATCTTGTTAGACCTCAAAGTCTCCTCAAATTAGACGGGCGAATAATATATAAAGGTGATCTCAAAAATTCAAAATTGTTAAATAGATGCTTAAGAGGTCGGGAAATACATGTCAATCAAAAATTATCTGCTGCTTTATGATATGATTTTTAGATATTAATATTCTAAATGTAATCAATGTTTGATATTATACCTATATCTTATTTTGTTATTTTTTTAACAAAATTTAAATTTTTGTCCCAAATGTGGTATTATATTTATAGCAGTTAATCAAATATAGTTTAGAGGTGTTTGATATGCAGAAAAGAGATTTGTTTTCCTTAGAAGGTAGGGTTGCAGTAATAACGGGAGCTTCATCGGGACTTGGTGTTCAAATGGCTAAAGCTTTAGCAGCTCAGGGTGCTGACATTGCTATTTTGGCAAGACGCAAGGAAAAACTTGAGAAGGTAGCGGAAGAAATTCGGGCATTGGGAGTAAAGTGCCTTCCCATAGAATGTGATGTTACAAATATCGATATGATTCGAAGAGCAGCCGAACTTAGTGAGAAAGAGTTTGGAAAGGTTGACATTTTGATAAACAATGCGGGTGGCGGCGGTATAGCTTCGGCAGAAGAAACTACCGATGAAATGTGGTATAACACAATTGGTGTCGACCTCAACGGCGTTTTTATGGTTGCGCGGGAATTTGGCAAAATCATGATAAAGAATAACTATGGAAGGATTATCAACATTTCTTCCATATACGGTATGGTTGGAAATATGGCTCATCCAAGTACTGCTTATCACGCAGCCAAAGGCGGTGTGGTAAATATGACAAGGGCATTGGCTGCCGAATGGGCCAAATACGGTATTACGGTGAATGCGATATGTCCCGGCTACTTTGTTACGGAGCTTACCGAGGATACTCTGAACACCGAATACTTTTCTAATTACATGAAGGCAACTGTGCCGGTAGGACGTTACGGAAAAGAAGGGGAACTGGATTCGACTGCCGTCTATCTTGCATCTGATGCATCTTCATATGTTACAGGAGCCATTATACCTGTAGATGGCGGATACACATGCGTATAAACTTGAATCTCAATTATTTTTACTAATTTGCAAATAATCAAACTCCTTCTTGCTCTGCTATTTACAATTCCAGCCAAGAAGGAGTTGTTTATTTGGCCTCTTGGAATGAAATGAAAGAGGCAAAAGCGAAGGGACTCGATGTCCCGAGCTTCTATTTTATATTACGCAAAATTTTTATATCCTCTTTTCCAAAAGCCTAAGTTGGTTATTCTAAAGAATTAATAACGTTTAGCAAATCATCAATTTCAACCTGTTCTCCAAAGACATTGTAATAAATACCATCCTTTAAGAACATGATCTGGACATTAACAGCATCTTCACACGGGTCATATAACCAAGCCTTTGTTCCGTCTTTAAGCTGTATGCTATGGGTATATGCCAACATATGTTCCGGTAATGAAAACTCTCCATCCCATTCCTTTTGAAATATTTGGATACTTTTTCTTCCGGTATTATCTTTAAATTGCTTGACATAAATCTTGTCAAACTTTCCTCTTGAGCCGTTTTCAAGAAGGCTACTGTCAGTTTCTTTAAATCCTTCGGGAATAAATTTAGGCTCTTTTAACTTAAAATCTGCCCTTTCTTTTATCTCTTCTTTGTCTTTTATTGTTCTTTCCTCATACTTCATATCATATTTAGCGAGGTTGATATTTTGCCCGTCTGCTGATGCCTGAGTTTTTGGTTTCTCATTGATATGTACTCCAAAAGAGTTTATTTTTGTAGCAGCTGTAAACACTGCTGCTGCAAGGCAAAATACAAAAGTAATAACTACTTTTTTACTAATCATTAAGAGCTCCTCCTAATGTTTATATTTTTGTCTTGTATTAGACGTATATTTAATATTTTTGCTTCATAAAATTACGAATATCTAATGAAAATAGCTGTCCAACGCTAATAAATTGAGTAAACGGCAATACCGTTATTGTTGTACTTTGTTACAAAATTTTGACTAAGGAATTCCTCGTTTACTTTGTATTCTTTGCTTTCTCTAAGCTCAGGACTAACCACAATGTAGTCTATGCCTTCCTGTTCCATAATACTTTTTATTTTTTCAAAGCTTTTTTCACCTCTGAATATGATGTCTAGATTATTTAAACGTTCGTCAAGCTTATAAGCTGAGGATGCTGCATTATGTA
Organism: Acetivibrio straminisolvens JCM 21531; assembly: GCF_000521465.1. Lineage (GTDB taxonomy): Bacteria > Bacillota > Clostridia > Acetivibrionales > Acetivibrionaceae > Hungateiclostridium > Hungateiclostridium straminisolvens. The sequence goes on along the minus strand of NZ_BAVR01000004.1, from coordinate 93,116 downwards.
CATATATTTTACCGCCTGCCATAAGTATATTTGATACTGCATTGTCATAATATTGTATAGTCGGGAGGGTAAGGAAAACAGAACCCGGCTCGGTGTTTTCAATAATCCACTGCGTAAAGTCTGATTTGTCTGCTACATCGACTTTACGAAGATTTTTGACCGACATTAAGTCTAGTACACCGGCGAACATAAGGCTGAAACAGAGGGCAACGGACACAATTTTAAATATAAAGGGTTTAAGTTTGAAAAGTTCTACTAAATAGTAGGCAGCCAGACAATTTATAAATATGAGCGTTGAAATCATGAGTTTGTTGTTATCGTACAGTACTACGCCAAGCTGCAGTAAATTGGCCAGTATGAACGGTATTGAGAGAATTAGAAACAGTATTTTTTTTCTGTTGGATATAATAAGAAGCCCTATAACAACGATAATTAGTTTTAAGCCAAGGACCTTAAAATAATATTCTGTCAAATCAAATAAATCAAAGTGATTCAGCTCGTAGCCGATATGAAGCTTGGGATATTCATTAAGGCTTGAGGAGCCTGACTTAAATCTCATTAGCTGCGGCAGTGAAACAAAACCTGCAATGGCAGTAGTGACAAACATTGGTTCGAAGATGTCTTTTTTTCTTATATTTATAATAGTATATAGACCTAAAAAAGAGAGCAGGGCTGTATTTACAACAGAATTCCAATATGGAGTAAGACCTGCTGCGACTCCTATAAAACAGCTTGAAAAAAACCATAAACGATTATTATGTTGGTTTGGTGTAGTGCTTTTAGCTTCCGCAGGTTCTGAATTTTCCGTTTCTTTTTCATATAGAGAAATCACATATGTAACAATAAAAACAAGAAGCGCCAAAGAAAAAGCAAAGTGCCTCTGATTTACGAAAACATTCAGATTAAAAAGCCCCCAGCCTTCAAAATCAGTTTGGGCCAACCATCCGGTTTTTTCGTAAATTTTCTTAAATATATCCCATCCCCAATTGTCAAAAATCCATTTTAATCCGCTTAATGAACTGTGAAACAATAAAAAAGTGCTCCAAGTATTCCTACAGCATCATTTTTAAATACTGTTCTTCCGAACTGAAATATCATTAACAGCAAAAAGGAAAGGCTTAAAGAACACATAAGATTTAAAGCATGAACCGAATGCAAACCTGTTTGAGATATTTTACCCGCATAGTAATTAAATAAAAAATGATATTTTGCAGGGGTGTTGGCATAAAAAACATACTCTACGGGAATGTTTTGACCAAGGCTTGTGGAGCGGACAAATCCGTGGTGAAAGGTTATATCACTCCATGCGCCCCCGGAGATGGTTATATTTCCGTCTGATAACCTGAAGGTATTATAATTAAACCACGTTGAAAACAAAACAAAAGCAATAAAGCAAATTATCGCAACTTTATCACTACAAAACTCTTTTATCACTTTAAATAAATCTTTATGTATTTTTGCCTCTGTCTTGTATATGTATATTATAAAAGCAGCAGATATTATAAGGTAAACTATATTACTGATATAATAGTCGTTCAAAGTTTTAACAAAGAGTATATCCATCCAGTATAGTAGTGTGCCGGAAAAAAGACATCCTAAAAGAAAGGAACCTGAAATCATCATAATTGGCGCTTTTATTTGGGTGAATTTTTTTAACATGCAAAATCCCGTCAAAAATGATGCTATTAAAAGTAAAATGAACATGTTAATCGCACTCCCTGATTAGAATTTTATGAACATAAATATATAATCATTATATCAGAATTAACAGAAAAAATAATATTTTTTTGTCAAATTATATACATGTCAAAATCCATTAACATAATCATCCGGTTAAGAATATTATGTTAGAAAGTAATATTTTTGGGGTGAGATTTTTATGCTTGGAGAGGCAAGAAACTCAGTAGCATTTTTGAATTTTGACGTTTTGCTTATTGTAGGAATTGTAGTTGTATTGATTGTACTCGCTTTACTGATTGCACAGCTAATTAGAAAAAAGCTTTTATTCAAACTTGTCTCTTGGCTAATTGAGCGCATTGATGCACTTCTGTTTCTTATAGGAATAGGCAAGAAAAATGCAGATACGAAAAAACTGGATGAAACCTTTAGTATTGCCGGTTATGCATATGACGAAAAGCAGGATATTTTTTATTCTACCAAAGACGCATGGCAGAGAAAATTCGGCTACTGCCGTTTATATGATGAAGCGGCAGCACCCTTGGGAATGATAGTGGATTGTGACCCGATTTATTTTGAGTATAAAGGCAAAAGATGGTTAATTGAGTTCTGGAAGGGTCAATACGATCTGCTACCGGTGCCGAGGTGGGAATATATGCGACAGACAAACCGGATATAGAAATTCCGGGATTGTTTAAAGGAACTTTCTATGAAAGCATAAGTGATGATGAATTATTATGGATGTCATTTACTTTGAAAAAGAATGGAAAAGTACTTTTTGAGCGGGGAGACAGGCATTGGTGGTTGACAGGTTTTAGGCTTGGCGAATTCTCACAACCATGGGAATTGACTATGGATATTACCATAACGTTAAAAGACTCGGAAATGTGCTCTGCATTTATTAATGGATTAAAGAGGGCAGGATATACGGACAAAGATATAAAAAGATATGAAAACGCCGTAAGAATAACATTTGACAAGCCTCGCACTCCCCAGCCTCTTACACGTACAAAGATAACCGATGAAATCATACAGAAGAAAAACAAACTTTTATGCGACGTTTATAATGAAGTTACAAAAGGATGCGCTACTCTTGAAGAAAAGATGGCTGCGGTTCAAGAAAATGCACCTGAGTTGTATGAACATATTCTGGGATTGGGAAAACCGGAGCAATTATTTAATTCCTTTATGAAAATTCAAAGGCATTTAGAAGAAAAAACAATATAGGGTTTGTTGTACTTGTGGGGTGCTTGATATGTATGAATTCAAGAGATTATCCGAAGTTTTTGAGGCCTCAGAAGAGATTCCTTTTGACGATTTTTCAAAGATTATCATAATGAGTGATTGTCATAGAGGTGATGGAAGCTGGGCAGACAATTTCAGCAAAAACAAAAACATTTACTATGCGGCATTAACTTATTACTATCGCAACAATTACACTTATATAGAACTCGGGGATGGGGATGAGCTGTGGGAAAATGACAATATATGTGACATAATAAGTGAACACAAAGATGTATTTTCCCTATTGGTTAAATTTATTGACGATGGCAGGGCTCACTTTATATACGGCAATCACGATATTGAAAAGAGGAAATATGCATCAAGGTCCGTTAAAAGAAGAGGTTACCGGTATCTGGATGAAAGCGACAAAAGGATTATAAACGCATTTTTAAAAACAAAGGTGCACGAAGGTATAATTTTGCGCCATAGAGTTACAGGAGATAAAATATTTCTTGTGCACGGCCACCAGGCAGATTTTCCGAATGACATGTTATGGATGGTAAGTAGGTTTTTGGTAAGATATTTTTGGAGGCCTCTTGAATTAATTGGAATTCGAGATCCCAACAGCGCCTCCAAAAATGACCGGAAAAAAACGACTATTGCAAACAAGATGGTTGATTGGGTAAAAGTAAACAATCAGATGATTATTGCAGGCCATACTCACAGAGCCGCATTTCCGGAGGTTGGATGTCCGCCGTATTTTAATGATGGATGCTGTGTTCACCCTTATGGCATAACGGGAATAGAGATTGCATCGGGAAAGATAGCGCTTGTCAAATGGAGTGTAAAAACCAAGGAGGATGGTACATTGTACGTAGGCAGGGATGAAATGGAGAAACCGGTGAAATTAAAAGAATTTTTCAAATAGGTTTATAAAGTGTGGGGTGGCGATTATGGTTACATTTAAACTCAATGATGAATTTATGTTTGGAACAGCTACCGCAAGTACCCAAATTGAAGGCGGGGATACGGGCAATACATGGTACAAATGGTGTGAAGAAGGCCGCATTAAGGACTCCAGCAGTTGCATTACCGCTTGTGACCACTGGAACAGGGTAGAGGAGGATACGGAGCTATTGAAGGACCTCGGAGTTCAAACCCACAGGATGAGCCTTGAGTGGAGCAGGATAGAGCCTTCCCGGGGACAGTTTTCCGAGGAAGCTATGAAGCATTACAGAGATGAGATAAAGCTTCTGGTGGATAGCAACATCAAGCCTTTAGTTACGCTTCATCACTTCTCTGAGCCATTTGGTTTCATGATATGGGAGGGTGGAAGAAACCGGGTAATGCAGATATTTTTATAGAATACGCGAAGTATGTGGTTGAAAATTTAGGGGATCTTGTAAGTGACTGGGTAACCTTCAACGAGCCTAATGTCTATGTTGATTTCGGTTATGTAATCGGTATTTTCCCTCCAGGAGAAAGGAGCTTGTCTGATGGGCTTAAAGTTACGGCAGAGCTTATAAACACCCATGTAAAGCTCTACAATTTGATACATAAGATAAGAAAGCAACGTGAATTTAAGGGAAAGACAATGGTAGGAACGGCAATGCATCTTCGCATATTTGACGGAATAAGTACTACCGGAAAAATGATTGCTAAAGTTGTCGATTATCTATTCAATGAAATGTTTATGGAAGGCATGACATTAGGCCGTTTAATGTTTCCTCTTTCCCAAAAGGGTTCAACCCATAAAAAAGGCAGATATGCAGATTTTTTGGGAATTAATTATTATACAAGGAATATTGTTGAGTTTGTATTCGACCCCTCACTTTATTTTCACGAACTTGTGTGTGACAAGGATCTGACCAAATCGGATCTTGGATGGGATATATATCCGGAGGGTATATACAAGGTATGCAAGAAGTATTATGAAAAGTATAAACTTCCCATTTATATAACCGAGAACGGAATAAGCGATAAAAATGACAACAAACGACCGGACTTTATTGCAAATCATCTTTCCTATATTTCGAAAGCAATTAAAGAAGGAATTCCGATAGAACGGTATTATTACTGGACACTGATGGATAACTTTGAGTGGCTGGAAGGGGAGTCAACGAATTTTGGCCTTTACGACTGCAATTTCCGTACTCAGGAGAGGACACCCAGAAAAAGTGCCCGGCTTTATGCACAAATATGCAGAAGAAAGGAATTGACCGAGGAAATGATTGAGGATTTTAAGAATTACGGTAGGACTACTATAAAAACAATCCGGTGACATATACGGTCAATATTGCTCCTAGTGCTACTACAAAGAGACTTTTCTCCATATAAGCAAGAATTAGAGCGACAGCAGTGCCGAACATGGCAGTGCTGTAATTGTTTGTGGAATTAATAATGTCCGGAAAGGTAAGTGCTCCCAATACTGCATAAGGGACGTATTGCAAAAAAGACTTTATATAAGTTGACTTGATTTCTTTCCTAAAGGCAGCAATGGGAAGTACTCTGGGTAAATATGTAACAAGCGCCATTAATAAAGCGGCGATAAAAGCATACGGCATGATTCTATTCCTCCTTTAAAATAGTATTTTCTTCTTTTACAGGCCAGATTGCGGCTCCAATTCCGGCACCAAGTATAGTGGAAATAATAATGCCAAAACCGCTTGAGATAAAACTAAAGATTGGGATATATTTTAAAGCGAGATTTATTGCAACTGAAATAAGCACAATCATTAAAACAGGCTTGGATTTTTTTGCCGGCGGAACTATAATTGCAATAAACATGGCAAACAAGGCAATCCCCATTGCATTGCTGAGGGACTCGGGCAATGCCGAACTGGTGAAGGCCCCTAGAGCTGTCCCAAAACTCCAGCCGAAAATAGGTCCTGCAATAAGCCCCAACATATAGAAATAAGAGAGTCTTCCTTTTTCCATTGAAGCCACTGAAAAGGTTTCGTCGGTTATTCCGAAACCGAAAATAAGGCGCTGGCAAAGGGTAATCTTTGGGTCGATTTTTTGGGACAGGGATAGAGACATCAGCATATACCTGATATTTATAACAAAGGTGGTAAGGGCAATTTCGAGATAACCTGCACTTTGGATAATTAAATTTGTACCGGCAAATTGTCCTGCACTGGTGAGGTTGGACAAGGAAATAAAAACTGCCATAAGCGGTGGAAGCCCGCCGCTGACAGCCATAAGACCGAAGGTAAATGCTACCGGTATGTATCCCAATAGAATCGGTATGCCTTTTCTAAATCCGTAGACGAAATCATTCATCTTTGATTGACCTCTGTTCATAAATACAAACTCCCCAATTTATGACCTATTAAAATTATTTTTAAATATAATTTTCTTATCAAACATTAGGACAGACATTAGAACATTATAATACTAAATCGAAAAATTATCCATAGTATTTTTACTTAAAAATTGCAAAAAGCAAAATGTAAAAAGCCTCCCTTGAAAAAGGAAGGCTTTTATTAACCTACAACGTCCATTGATTGCAAATCCATTTCGGCATTTTAGAAGATTGAATACAGAAGGAACAATGACGAAAGCAGCGAAGAAACCAAGGATACAACGGTAATCTGTGTATTGATGGAAGGACCGGCAGTATCCTTGAAGGGGTCACCTACGGTATCTCCTACAACAGCAGCTTTGTGTGCCGTTGAACCTTTTCCGCCGCAATTTCCTGCCTCAACATACTTCTTGGAGTTATCCCAAAGACCGCCGGCGTTGGACATCAGAAGCGCAAGCAGGAGTCCGGAAGTGATGTTACCGGTTAAGAATCCTCCTATTGCCGATACACCGCCAATAAAACCTACAAGTATGGTCGAAGCTATAGCGACTAATCCGGCAGGTATCAATTCTTTAAGAGAACCTGTTGTAGCGATATCTATACATTTGTCATAATCCGGTTTTGCATTATCTTTTCCTTCTTTAAGTCCCGGAATTGAATCCCACTGACGGTGAATTTCTTCAACCATTCTCTGAGCATTTTTGTCAACGCCCAGCATAAGCATTGCGGAGAATACCGCAGGAATTGCCACACCTACTATGAGTCCGAAAAATACAGTAGGGTTCATAATATCAAAGTTCATAATTCCCTGGATACCAAGCTCTTCTGCAGCAGTGTTTACCTCACTCATGAAAGCACCCAGAAGAGATATAACCGTAAGTCCGGCGGCACTAATGGAGAATCCTTTTGTTACAGCCTTAACGGTATTTCCTGCCGAATCCAGTTCGTCGGCAATAGCGATAACCTTTTCGCCAAAACCTCCCATTTCAGCCAGACCGCGGGCATTATCAACAATTGGACCATAGGCGTCATTGGAAATAATCATTCCGACTATGGAGAGCATACCAAGGGCTGACATTGAAATACCGAACATTCCGTAACCGCTGCCTAAGGGTTCGCAAATATAGTAGGATATTAAAGCAGTTACTGCTATACCAATCAATGAAGGAAGGGTGCTTAACAATCCGTAAGAAAAACCTGAGAGTACGGTAAATGCCGGTCCTGACTTTGAAGCATTTGCGACAGCCCGAACAGGGGGCCTTGCGTCGTTTGTGAAATAGTCGGAGGTGATTCCTATGATGGTTCCGACTATAAGACCTACAGCAGTTGCACCCCAGATACGCCATTCAAAGCCAAAGATATAGGTTGACACAGCTGTAAGTACGGCAAATACGGCAGTGGTCACATAAGTAGAACTGTTGAGAGCTTTTCCGGGATCTCCATCTTTACCGATACGTGCTGTGGCTACTCCAATGATGGAAGACAAGAGACCTATAGCAGCATACGCGAAAACCATGGCTACGTTTTTGCTTTGAAGACCTCCAAGAGCGGTGGCCATAACCAATGCAGCGGCCATTGATGCAACATTGGAGTCGAAGAGGTCTGCGCCCATTCCGGCAACGTCGCCAACGTTGTCACCGACATTATCGGCTATAACCGCAGGATTTCGAGGATCGTCCTCTTCAAGGCCGAGTTCTACCTTACCTACCAGGTCGGCACTGATGTCAGCAGTCTTTGTAAATATACCGCCTCCTGCTTTTGCAAAGAGAGCCAACGAGCTTGCACCAAAGCTGAAGCCGAGAACAGAGCTCGCATCCTTGGTGAGCAACAGAACAAGAGTTACTCCCAAAAGGCTGGTACCGACAACAGCCATACCCATTACCGCGCCTCCGCGAAATCCGGTCATGAAAGCCGGTTTAACACCTTTTTGAGCGGCTTCGGCAGATTTTATGTTTGCAATGGTGGCAATCTGAATACCTATTTTCCGGCCAGTGCTGAAAGTACTGTACCGAAAATATATGATACAGCCATTGTGATATTATTGCTAAAACCGTGACCTGACCAGATTGGTTTTGGAAGAAAAATTACAATCAATACAGCAATAATTGCAGTAAAACGGGCAAGGACAAGATATTCGCGCTTTAAAAAAGTATTGGCACCTTGACGAATATATTCTCCTATTTCAGCGATGCGGGCATTGGATGAGGGTTGGGACTTTACCCATGAATACAACCATGCAGCAACCCCAAGAGAAAGAGCCGATATCAGGATTGCAACAATTTGAATTGTTTGAGTAGTAATTTCAACCATTTAGAGACCTCCTTGGTGATCTTAAATTCTTTCTGTTTTTACACTAAAACAGCAAAGTACATAAACCTTTAATCTTATTTCGGCTTCTCTTTTGAGAAATATAACCATGAAAAGCTAAAATAAGAATAAAGTTTGCTTTTGATTAAGCACCAGAAGCAAAAGTGCGGCCGATATTTTAAAATAAACCTCCCTTCTGTTTTATTATTATGATAAGCTTAAAATTATGATAGAATTAAAAATTATGTCTGCTTTTTTTAAAATTTTTACCATTCGTTATTATATCATAGAGAATGTAAAAATATTATTCAGCGATTATTTTTTTCTATTTCCCGTTATTTTAGTCGTTTAAATAAGCTGAAACTTTTTAACTTTTCTTTGTCGGAAACCAATATGTAAACGTCGGTAATAAGCAATAGAATAATGCTTATGATGAGAACAATAATAATACCGGGATATTTGCCGCCAAAGCCGTTTTCGGAAGTGTGCTTATCAAAATACCGGTGAAAGCCCAGATAATAGAGAGTCCGTAGGCAAAATCCTGATTTTTGAATATTATTATGCCGCAAATTAAAACAGTAAGAATTAAAACCAAAATGGTCCACAGTGATTCGGGAATGCCAAACATGTCCCATCCGATGCTTGAAAGAAATATGATAGCATTAGCAATTGTTGCCATTGTAATCCATCCAAAGTAAATACTGAAAGGAAGTTTCAAGAAGAGTTTTTCTCTAGTTATGAGACTGGCTTTTTTGAGCTTTAGATTAATATAAATCAAGCAAGCGAGAATAATGGCAATTAATATGAGAGACATGCCAATGGCGTTGTAATGCCATGCAAAAATCCATGCCGAATTTGCGATAGATGAAATAGAGAAGAAGATTCCGATATGCTCAATTAAATCTTTGCTGAACACTCTGTCCTTTTTCTTAAATGGGTCAAACTGGTAAACGGTATATGCCGCAAGCAAAAGGTAAATAACTCTCCATATGGAAAATGCCATGCCTGCCGGTGCAAAAAGGTTCGGATAAAGGTCCGATATTTCTCCTGTTGTCATTTTATTAAAAGGAATAGCATTAGCTAAAAAATTTATGAAAACCATTACAATGAATGAAACAGAAGTATGTACTTTTGTAAAAGTACTCACACTATTATTTTCTCCATTGTTGTCTAAGAGGCTTTCCCCGGAATTTTCCAAAGGGCTTTCAACGGTACTGTCCCCATTGGCTTCCAAATTCTTCTCGATTTTACCCTCCATATTTTCTTCCATATTTTACACTCCTTGTATGAACAGCCATATAAAAACATAATAAAACCCTTTTTTATAATTATAGACATAAAATATAATTATCCCGTGCTTATACTAACATATTTTATGATATAATACAATAAAATCGTAATATTTATAAATTTATATTATCCTTATACAGCAAAATTTCATATTATATTATTATTGATTATTTTGTCTGTATTTAATAGAATAGATTTTGAAATTATAGGAGTACATAATTATCTTATTATCCTGTCAAAATTGTTCATAATATAACCGGGCAATAGATGTCATCCGCTTTTTATAAGTGGCGGGTATCAAGTGTTATAATAAGAATAATATATAGGATAACTAGCTTCAATTCTCGAGGAGTTGATTTTATTGAGTGACAAAATGACAAGGAATCTGATAATCGTCATTACTTATGCGGTGGCATTGGTTCTCATTGTCATCAATTTCATTCCGATTATGCGTGGCATATGGAAATTTATTGTTTTGTTCAAACCGTTTTTTATCGGAATTGCTATTGCTTTTGTTTTAAACAGGCCATGCATGGCGGTTGAAAGGTTTTTGAATAAAAAAATATTCAAAAACCGGTTAAAGAGTGTTGCGAGAGGAATATCAATTACTGTTACATATTTGCTGGTACTTTTGCTGATTACGCTGATAATAAGCTTTTTAATACCCCAGCTGATAAAAAGCATACAGGTATTTCTAAGCAATATGGGGGCATACATCGACAATTTCCGGGATTTAACCAATGAACTTTCCGAGCTTTTGGGACTTGAAAAGATAGACCTGTCTTCTTTGGACAAATTAATACTTGAATACACAAACAGGCTCGGAAGCAGTATAACTGAGCTGATGTCGAAGATTATCAGCATTACGACAGGGGTTCTGTCATTTTTGGCAACACTGGTGATAACAGTAGTATTCTCCATATATATTTTAGCCGGCAAGGAAAGACTTATGGGGCAATGCAAAAAAGTTTTCAGCACCTATATCCCCGAATACTTATACAAAAAAGGAGCTTATGTATATCGTGTTGTAGTAGATGTGTTTAACAAGTATATATACGGCCAGCTGGCGGAAGCTTTATTTTAGGTTCTCTTTGCTTTATTGGAATGATTATATTCCGGTTTGAATACGCGCTGCTCATAAGTGTTTTAATTGCGGTTACCGCATTGGTGCCGTATTTTGGAGCATATATAGGAGGATTTGCTGCTTTCATGCTCCTGTTAATGATTTCACCCACCAAAGCTATATGGTTTTTGGTTTACTTAATAGTATTGCAGCAGTTGGAAAATAATTTAATATACCCAAGGGTTGTGGGAAGCAGTCTTGGTCTTCCCGGCATATGGGTTGTTCTGGCGGCAATCGTGGGTGCGGGAGTCGGAGGACCGATTGGTGTTTTGCTTGGGGTACCGGTTGCAACAATTCTCTTCACCCTGGTTAAAAATGATGTTATTAGAAGAGAGGAAAAACAGAAGATTAAATAAAATAGAACAAAGAATAAGCCTTTATTCATTTTCAAATTTTATGATATAAATGAATAAAGGCTTATTTAATATCAAGAGTTTATTAATTTTTAAATTTTTAGACTGCAACGGATTTTTTCAACTCAAAAGAGCTTTCCATCATGGGAGAAATCATTTCATACCATTCCCTGCAGACTTGACTTGAAGATAAATAATTATTGGCAAAATCAATGTTGTCGCATTCAAATACAAAAACAAATTGATTGCCGTTGGTAAAGACGGAGTGATTTCTATATCCGGCCTTCTTTTGCTCCTTTAGTATTTCCTCTGAAGGCTTTAAATGCGACTCTAAGAAATCCTTCAGAAATTCTTTTTTTACACTCCATGTCCAGGCATATTTTTCACCGGGAGCTTTTTCAACTAGTCTAACAGGTACCTTGAAGTTGTAAACAACTCTTGTGTCGCACAGGATGTCGTGAAGGCCCCGTTTTTGATCGTCAATTGCTATCATAAAATAGCCTATGAAAATAATAATTCCCGATAAGTATTTGCCAATTGTCTCTCTGTATAATACATTGATAAACGTTAATTTTTCGCCGTTGGCACTCACCACTTTGAGATTTAGAAACTTTTTTCCCAATGTGGAGCCGGAGTAGTATGTCATTAGAGTATAATATAGTACACTCAGCAGATAGATAACAATGTCAAAGATATTGAACTCAAACAGTATCGGTGTTTTGATGAAATCCGCAGGCCCAATCAGATAAGCGATAAACATCGGTATCCGCACAACTAACAGAGCAATTCCCACCAGCAGTGAATCAATGAGATATGCTGATAGACGGGCTCCAAAACCTGCATAAATAGTTTTAGTATTGTCCTGGCATTGCATAATACATTGGCACCCCATTTCCATTGGCCTTTATTAATTCAGCTATTATTTCCGTATCTGAGCGAGGTCTTAAACTGCTTATATAACCGAATAAGGAGCTTAATCCGAAAGGATCTTTCTTTTTAGGTGTATAGACTTCTACATTTCCCAGCTCCATGCTGAAAGCTTCCTTTACTTCTTCGTATGTGGCTATTTCGTCGATAAGATTCAGCTCGAGAGCCTGTTTTGCAGAAAGAATTCTGCCGTCGGCAATTCTTTTAACCTCATCCGCTGTCATTTTTCTGCCTTCCGCAACAATTTCGACAAATTGCTCATATGCTTCATCTACAAGGCTTTGCAGTATATCGCGCTGTTCATCTGTCAAATCCAGATCGGCAGCACCCATTGCTTTGTTTTTGCCGCTGGTAATATAGATGCCTTTAATTCCGATATTATCATACAACTCTTTAAGATTTGTCAGCGAAATAATAACACCAATGGAGCCGGTCCAGGCGTTCCGATTTGAGTATACTTTATCGGATGCCATTGAAATGTAGTATCCGCCAGAGCATGCCTGATTCGACATATAAGTCCAAACAGGCCTTCCAGTTTCTTCTCTGTATTCTTTTAATTTTAAATACAGTTCGTCACTTTCATATACACCGCCGCCGGGGGAATTCACATACAAGAGGATACCTTTGTTGCTTGCCGAATTTTTCATGTCTTCAATAAGCTCCAGCGTATCTTTGTGGTTATAACTATTTGACATAAAACTTGTGGTTGATCCGCTGTCCATAATAGTTCCTTCGACACTCACCACACCTATATAGGGAGTAAGAGGAAGACTGTTTGCGGTTTCATTGAGTTTGAAAGATGTTCCCATTTTTTTTGAAACAGTATTCATTAAAATGCTTGAAGAACAAACGAACACAAATACTACTCCTGCAACAATTAGTCCTATTAGCTGTTTCTTATTCATTGTTCGACCCCTTTTCTAAATAATTGCATTTTATCATAAAATTAATTATCGCATACTCTATTTTAGTAGTAAAGTATAAATTACATGACAGATATTGCATCAGGCAGGATATATTACAAATCTCAAACTCATTGAAAAGGTTTTGGCGATGCATATAGGTCCTGTATAAAGTAACAAGCAATTGTATAAAATGTCATATTGGAAATTGTAAAAATTATCTATGCAACTTGTCAAAATTATGCTAGTATAAATATTAACTGAAATTTGGCAGGGGAGTTTGAACAGCGTTTTATATACGGCAAGTTTGATATACGAAGGAGTATAAATGAATGGGAAGCATAGAATTACTGATTATCGCAATTGGTCTTTCAATGGATGCTTTTGCGGTTGCAATCTGCAAAGGTCTGTCAATGGAAAAAATGAGTTACAGGAATGCAGTTATAACCGGCTGTTTTTTCGGAGGGTTCCAGGCGTTGATGCCCCTTTTGGGTTATCTTTTGGGAACACAGTTTAAAGACTACATAACCTCAATCGACCATTGGATTGCTTTCGGATTGCTTTCGATTATAGGTATTAATATGATAAAGGAAGCAAGAAACACCTGTGAAGTATCTGACGATGACTCTTTTAGCCTTAGGAGTCTTACAATGATGGCATTTGCTACAAGTATTGACGCCTTGGCGATAGGGGTTACCTTTGCCTTTTTGCAGGTAAATATTATTCCTGCAGTTACAATGATAGGGATAACTACTTTTACTTTTTCATTCTTGGGAGTAAAAATCGGTAATGTGTTTGGGGCAAAGTTTCAGTCAAAAGCCGAAATGGTAGGCGGTTTCATTCTGATTGCAATGGGTTGTAAAATTCTTTTTGAACACCTCAGAATTATTCCTTTCTAAAGGCGTATCTGCTACTTATATAAATTTTGCTGTTGACAAAAATAGTTATTTAATGATATACTAAATCTTGATAATATTAATAAACCTATGAGCAAGAGTAGTAAGAATAGCTGTATGCACAAAGAGAGCTGCTGGTTGCTGGGAATGCAGTTGCAAAGGTTATTCCGAATGGACTTGTGAGGGAAGTCCGAAATTGTAAAAGAGTAGGCGCTTACGGGAGCCCTGTCCGTTATCAGTGGGGTGCATATGTTAGTATGCAAAATGAGAGGACGATTTACTCGTCAATTTGGGTGGCACCACAGAAGTTGAAGGCTTTTGTCCCTATCTAGGGGATGAAGGCGTTTTTTATTTTATATAGTTTATCTTATTTTTAAAAGGGAGGGTGACGTATATGTCAAAAGGAAGATTTGGAATCCACGGCGGGCAATACATTCCTGAATTGTTGATGAACGCCGTAATTGAACTGGAAGAGGCATATAATCACTTTAAAAACGATCCTCAGTTTATTGCGGAACTCAATGACCTGTTGAAAAATTATGCAGGACGACCATCTCTGCTCTATTATGCGGAGAAGATGACAAAGGACCTCAAGGGTGCTAAAGTTTACCTAAAACGTGAGGATCTTAATCATACAGGTTCCCATAAAATAAACAATGTTCTGGGTCAGGTACTTCTTGCAAAGCGTATGGGTAAGACCCGCGTAATTGCCGAGACCGGTGCAGGCCAGCATGGTGTTGCAACGGCAACGGCTGCAGCACTTATGGGATTGGAATGTGAGATATTCATGGGCAAGGAGGATACTGAGCGTCAGGCGTTGAATGTATTTAGAATGGAGCTTTTGGGAGCAAAGGTTCATGCGGTTACAAGCGGCACCCAGACGCTGAAGGACGCGGTAAATGAAACCTTGAGGGAATGGTCAAGGAGGGTTCATGACACCCACTATGTATTAGGCTCCGTTATGGGACCGCATCCGTTTCCGACCATTGTAAGGGATTTTCAGAGCATAATCAGCCGGGAAATAAAAAAGCAGATCATTGAGAAGGAAGGAAGACTTCCTGATGTTGTTATGGCATGTGTGGGCGGAGGCAGCAATGCAATTGGAGCATTTTATGATTTTATTGAAGATTCAAGTGTTCGCCTTATAGGATGTGAGGCTGCAGGACAGGGAGTGGATACCGACAAGCATGCGGCAACAATGGCTAAAGGTACTCTGGGTATCTTCCACGGCATGAAGTCTTATTTCTGCAGGATGAATACGGACAGATTGCACCGGTTTATTCTATTTCTGCAGGTCTTGACTATCCGGGAGTGGGCCCCGAACATGCATACCTAAAAGATATTGGCAGGGCTCAATACGTATCTGTTACCGATAATGAAGCTGTGGAAGCTTTTGAATATCTCTCCCGTACCGAGGGTATAATTCCGGCAATCGAGAGTTCCCATGCGGTGGCATATGCAATGAAACTTGCGCCGGCAATGAGCAAAGATCAAATCATTGTTGTATGTCTTTCGGGAAGAGGAGATAAAGATGTTGCGGCAATAGCGCGTTACAGGGGGGTGCAAATCTATGAATAAATTGGAGAGGGCTTTTGGCAACGGGAAGGCATTTATTCCGTTTATTACGGCGGGAGACCCGTCATTGGAGATAACCGAACAATTGGTATATAGGATGGCTGAAGCTGGGGCCGATTTAATAGAGTTGGGAATACCGTTTTCTGACCCGGTTGCAGAAGGGCCTGTTATTCAGGAGGCAGATTGTCGTGCCCTTTCGGCAGGTACTACAACGGACAAGATTTTCGACATGGTGGGACGCATCCGTAAATCATGTGATGTGCCTATCGCTTTTATGACATATGCAAATCCGATCTTTACCTACGGGACTGAAAAGTTTTTGAAAAAGTGCAGTGAAACGGGGATTGATGCACTCATTGTTCCCGATATTCCTTTTGAGGAGAAGGAGGAATTGGTTCCTTTCTGCAAAGAATATGATGTCAGGCTTATTTCAATGATAGCGCCCACGTCACAGGAACGTATTCGAACGATTGCAAAAGAAGCTGAAGGCTTTCTCTACTGTGTATCTTCAATGGGGGTTACCGGAGTCAGAGACAAAATCGGCGATGAGGCGAAAGAGATGATAAAGATTGTAAAAGAGGTTAAAGATATTCCCTGCGCCATTGGATTTGGAATCTCCACTCCGGAGCAGGCTGCTGAAATGGCCGGATCCTCCGACGGAGTTATTGTGGGAAGCGCAATTGTAAAGATTATAGCCCAATACGGTGCGGAATGCATACCCCACGTTGAAGAGTATGTGCGTAAAATGAAGAATGCAATAAAATAATGAACCGAGCACATCTGTGGGAAAGTGATTTTCTGCAGATGTGTTTTTTACACTCTGTAGAATATACTAATTATACGGGAAATAGTTTTGCGAACATCGCGATATTTGGAATGGAGGCCTTGAGTTGATTAAACTGATAATTAAGTGGTTCATTAAGGATTACCGAAATGTGACTGATAAAAAGATTAGGGAATCTTACGGAGTGTTGTCGGGAGTAATAGGCATTATTTGCAACATATTTTTATTTATTCTAAAAATAATCACGGGACTGTTCATAAACAGTATTGCAGTAATTTCCGATGCTTTTAACAATCTAAGTGACCTGGGTTCGTCATTGGTTGCCATATTTGGTGTCAAGCTCAGCAACCGGCCTCCTGATGATGAACATCCCCATGGGCATGGAAGGTACGAGTATATATCGTCTCTTGTGGTGTCATTTATTATATTTGCAGTTGGCCTTGAACTTTTAAGAAATTCCTTTGGGAAAATAGTCAAGCCCGAAGAAGTTACATTCAATGCCATATCTATTTTAATGCTTATAATCTCAATACTTGTGAAATTGTGGATGTTTTCCTACAATAGATATATCGGGGGAGTAATAAATTCCGGCATTAATAAAGCTACAGCTCAAGACAGTCTGAATGATGCCATTGCTACAACTGCAGTTCTTGCAGGAACTTTAATTGGAAGAGCTGTTCCCTTTCCTTTAGATGGAATCATGGGTCTAATCATATCTGTACTTATCATGTACACAGGTTTTGGTATTGCAAAAGATTCGGTAGACCTGCTTTTGGGATTGTGTCCCGATGAAGAACTCACCGAAAGAATAAAATCATATTTTTACAGAAGAGAAATAAAGGGTATTCATGACTTGAAAGTTCATGATTACGGCCCCGGAAGAATAAGTGCATCTATTCATGCAGAGGTATCTGAAGGGGAGAACATAGTTGAAATACATTCGGTGATTGATGAAATTGAGCAAAGAATAAAAAATGAGCTTGGGGTTGATATAGTAGTTCATATGGATCCTGTCGGGGATAAAAACGAGAGTTCTTCAGAAGACAAAACTTGACATAGTTTTACAAAAAATTACCAGCGCTGTCTGTTGACAACAAAAATGAAATGTTATAAAATGTAATGGAATAAATTAACGTTGGATATTTTGTGATATATAATGAAGTTTGCAGGAAAAAACCCATAAATCATACGATTTCTTGGCGGAAAGGGATGATTTATGGGTTGGCCAGTAGAATAGCTTCATGCTATTTTACTATGCTATTTTATATTATATCACAAAAAGCATCCGTGTAAACAGAATCTTTGATTAGCTTTTGCTCAAGATGGTCTACATAGGAGGTTCCAATCGGTTTTTGCGTTTTTTCACAGTATTCCGCAGCGTTTTTGGCTCAAATAGTTTTCAGGTTTTATTTCTATTTTAAATTTATAGGGGTGTGATAATGTTGAAATCTAGTAAGGATGATATCAAAGGTTCAATTTATGAATTGATTTCCAAGGTTACCGGATATGATGCCGCAGAACTGGATAACGACATGTATCTTGAGGTGGATCTGGGAATAGATTCAATCAAGATGATAACATTGATGAACGAACTCATGAATTTGGTTCCTCAGGACCAAATGGAGGAGTTTAGTGCAAAGTATCCTGTATCGTCAATTCTTTCAATGCAGACTGTAGGAGATATTGTTGAAATTTTTGAAAACTGGCATTCGGAGAAGAGTCCGCAGCATGCACATGTCGAAGATACGCAAAATGTCATTGAGCCGGAAATTGTTGTCGAAAAGCAGCCGGAATATCTGGAAATTGTAAATTCCCAATATCCTTTCCTCACATGCTATCAGGCGATTTCCACCCTTACAATCAGTTCGGCGATTGAGATTCAAGGAGAATTGAATATTTCATGTCTTCGCAGCGCATGGGAGGAGCTTATTCTAAGACATCCGGCACTGCGTGTTGTATTTGAAAAAGTGCCGGGAGCAAAGAACTTTAAAGGCTATAAGCAAAGACTGGTGGAGGGCTTTAACCTCCCGGATATTAAAGTGGAGGATATTAGCCATGTTGGCAGCGGTGAAAAGGAAAGATTCGTGAGGGAGAAAATTGAAGAAAGTCTGAATCAAAAGTTTGATATATTTCAATGGCCTTTACATAAGATAACGGTAATACGTACAGGCAGTGAAAGATATTGCATAGTTCTTTCCATCATCCATCTTATTACGGACGGTCTCGGAAATCAGCAAATATTAAGAGAACTTTTGGAAATCTATTCTGCAAAGCTGGCAGGGAAAAAAGCAGATTTGCCCAAAGCCATTTCGGTTTCCGAATATAGCAGTCTTGTAAAAGAAATGAATTCATGGGACAACCCTCAGGAAAACAGTGAATTTGAAAGCTACATCAGGGAGCAGGGAAAAGATTCGTATTTCTATAATCCGTACGGTAATGATAAAAAGCTGGTAATACCCGAGCCTTTTGTTCCAATAAAGACAAAGGTAAAGAAGTTTTGGATACCTGAAGATGTCACCGGAAAGCTGGTTTCCAATACAAAAGTATGGCGTTCTTCATTGTTTGTGCTCATCGTAAGTGCGTATCTTAAATCCATAAAGCAGCTTAATGAAAGTGAGAATAAAATAATTTTAAACCTGCCCACAGGCGGAAAGGTTTATCCCAATGCCGATGCAACGGATGTGCTGGGTTGCTTTGCCCAGAACATGGCATTGAGCTTTTTTGTGGAAAATCCTAATGAAGCATGGGATGATTTGATTGAAAAAGTAAACACTGAAATAAAGAGCAAGCTGTCATCGGGAATTGACAGGGCGCAGACCCTCAAGGCAGCTAATGCGGCAAAGGAGAATGAGATGCTGACAGACGGCCAAATGTCCCCGGCTATCGCAAAAGTCATCCGGGCTTCGGTCAAATCCAATCTTTATCTTTCCTTTGTGGGGGATACAAATATCAAAAAAGAATATAATGACCTTAAAATAAAAGATTATGAAGCCTACACATGCACCAACCCCGGAACTATTGATATCCTTGTGGAATTGTTCCATAACAAGCTGTTGCTGACATCGAATTATGACAGTTCCTTCTTCGACGAGGATTATATTGACAGGCATATGAACAACCTGATAAACAATATCAAGGAGCTTGCGGAAATCAGCACTACACAAAAGAATGTGATGAAGACAGAATGTCTTGCAACTGCTGCCTTAGACGTACAGAAGGATATTCTGGAGAAGGCAAGCGAGATATGCAGGAGAAAGCTCACAGAAGCCGATATTGATAAGGATATCGATTCGGAAATTGGAATGGATTCTTTAGGGCGCATCCGTTTGGTTGCAAAACTAAGCAAGGACAGGGAAAATATCGACAGAAAGGGACTGTTTGCCTGCAGGACCCTTCGCGAGATGGCATTGCTGCTTGACAGTAGGGGCGGTGCTGCTAATGAAAATATAGATAAAATCGAAATTCAAATTCCTTTCTTAAAAATAGCGGAGCAGTGCAAGCTGACTCCGGATGCACCTGCCATATATTTTCAGGGCAAGAGCGTAACCTATTCTGAATTGGAACGTGCCACAAACAAACTTGCCAACTGTCTGATAGATCAAGGAATAAAAAGAGGCTCTCTTGTGGGAATTATGACATTACCCGGACCTATGATGCTCATAGGTATGATTGGAATTCTCAAAGCGGGAGCTGCATATGTACCGGTGGATTCGTCTTATCCCGCCGAACGGATTCAATATATTATCAACCATTCGGATATTAATATACTGCTTACCGAGGATTCGTTAATCGGTCAGATAAATGATCTAATAAATAACTGCCCGGGTATCAAAAAGCTTATACTGCTTGATTCAAAAACTTACAGCAAAGAGGTGAAGGTTTCGGAATTAATCGAAAAGGAAAAGTGGATGGAGTATTCCGAGATTCCACCTGTGTATAGTAGCAGTCCGGAGGATTTGATGGTGGTCCTTTATACTTCCGGTTCTACAGGACGTCCAAAAGGGGTTATGCTAAACCATCTCGGCTATATGAACCGTCTGGTATGGCATCAAAAGATCTTTGACTTAAAGCCCGGAGAAAGGGTGGCACAAAAAACCTCTTGCTGCTTTGACATATCGATATGGGAGCTTTTCTGGCCGCTGATGTATGGCGGTACGGTATGCCCCGTAAGGAAGGATATTGTTAAAAATCCGTGGGCTCTTGCCGAATGGCTCATTGAAACTAAAATAAACATCATGCACTTTGTACCTTCGCTTTTCGGTGAATTTGTGCATGCATTGGAAGACGAAAATTACACCTTTAAGGATTTGCGCTGGTTGATTTTCAGCGGTGAGGCCTTACCCATGTCCTATATCAACAAATGGATAGACAAACATGGAATGACGGTAAAACTGGCAAATTTGTATGGTCCTACAGAAGCTTCCATCGACGTTACATATCACATTATTGACAAGAGGCCGGGCTCTGACGGAGAAAGTCAGATTCCTATCGGAAAACCTGTAGATAATGTTTATATTTTGAATCTTGATGAAAATATGAACAGGAAAAAAGACGGGGAAATAGGAGAGTTGTGGATAGGCGGTATTCAGTTGGCAAAGGGATATTTAAAGGATCCGGAAAGGACTTCTGAGGCCTTTAGACCCAATCCTTTCAAAGAAATTCCGGGAGAGTTTTTGTATAGAACCGGAGACTTAACGAGAGTAAGAGAGGATGGAAGCTTTGAGTACCATGGACGTATTGACAACCAGGTGAAAATCCGGGGATTTAGAATTGAACTAGGTGAAATAGAGGCAGTTTTAAGCAGCCACTCCAATGTAAATGAAGCTGCGGTGGTTGTAATTGACGAAGGCGAAGGACAGAGCCAACTTGTAGCATGTTTGTCGGGAAAAATAACGGAGGAATCCGAGCTCAAGGAATTTATCGGAAAAAAACTTCCGTATTATATGATTCCCCATAGAATAGAATGGTTGGAGAGCCTGCCGAAGAATCCCAATGGAAAGCTGGATAGAAGGCTATTAAGGATATGCTTAACAGAGTACAGGAAAAGGAAGAAGAAATTATTCTTCCCCTTGCACCGGCTCAACGCTGGCTGATGAGTTATTTTGATTACCCTTATGCCTGGACAGGCTTTACCCGGTTCTTATTTAAGCAGCCTTTGGATTTCGGTGCCTTTAACAGGGCTATCAACATCCTGACTAACAGGCATGACGCTTTAAGAAGCAAACTGTGCCAAAGAGGATTTGATTGGATGCAAAGGATATTGCCCCAAGGTGAGTATTCCAATGTGGAATATTATGATGCATCCGGCATGAACGAAAATCAAATTGATGATGCGGTGAAAGAGCTAATAAATGAATCTATCAAGGGTTTTGACATCGAAAAATGGCCGTTGTGGAAAATCATTGTGCTTAAAGTATCCGAGAGCCTGTTTGATATAGTTGTTGTAGGACACCATTTGATTTCCGATGTACTCACAAATAACTTACTGTTTAAAGAAATCTGGCAGATTTACCACAGTATCCTTGCAGGAGAAGAACCGAATCTTCCGCCGGTGAAATCTTACAGGGAATTTGTAGAGATTGTGGAGTCGGAGAAGAGGGCAAAACATAAGGAGTACATTGATTATTGGAAGAATATGTTCCCTACGAAGGAACATGCGTTCAAGATTCCTGTGGATTTCACGTTAGGACCCAATAATGAAGAATCTTCCGATATAGTGGAATTTACTTTGGACAAAGATGAAACTTCCGCAATATTAAGCAAGGCAAAGACGCTTTTTGACAGTAATGTCTATTCGATACTTTTGGCACCTTTATACAGGATGCTGGCAGAACAGTACAATCAGTCCAATGTGGTAGTAAGCCACAGAATGCATGGAAGGGATGTCGGAGGCAATAATGTATTTTTCGGTACGGCGGGCAATTTTGCAGTTAATTTTCCAATGGCTGTTGAGATAAGCCCCAATGAAGAATGGACCGATTTGGTAAGGCGAATAAGAGATGCCTTCGAAAACGTCCCGATGAATGGTCTAAGCTATGATGTAATATCGGAGGATTTGCCGATTTACATGTATCCCGATATAAAACTTACCCCCATAAGAGCAAATTATCTGGGGAACAGGGATTTGCCAAAACTCGATGTTTTCGAGTTTTCTAAAGAAGGAATGGATAGAAGATACTCGGTACCTGAGCAAAAGAGAATATCCGTAATTGAGTTCTTCTTCTCGATTGTAGACGGAAGGCTGAATGTGGAGATTGAATACTCCAAAAACTTATATGGTGCAGATACTATAAAACGCTTGGGAGAAAAGTATATCGAAGCCTTAAAGAAGCTTATAAATTTTGTTGAGGAATCTACCGTGGTTCCTAGGCTTGAGAGAATTCATACCGGTATAAGGAATGCTCGGGGCCTGCTATTTGACAAAGTGGTGGTTATAACCGGCGGAGGAAGGGGAATCGGAAGAAGCATTGCCCTTTCCATGGCAAAAGAAGGAGCAAAAGTTGCGATTATATCAAGAAGTATTGAGCAATTGCAGCAAACCGCCGCACAGCTGCAAGTCTTGGGCACGGATTGCACCGTTATACCGGCAGATGTCAGCAAGATGTCGGATGTAGACAGGGCTGTGGACACAATCATAAAGAAATACGGAAAGATTGATATTCTAATAAACAATGCCGGCATTACAAGGCTTGCTGCCATCAATGACATCGAGCCTGAGGAATGGAGAAAAATCATTGATGTAAATCTGTTTGGTACATATTATTTCTGTAGGGCTGTGATACCGCATTTTATAAGAAATAATCAAGGAAAAATTATAAATATCGGATCCGATTCATCATTTATCGGATATCCCTTATGAGTGCTTATGCAGCATCCAAGCATGCCATTCTAGGACTTACAAAGTCCCTGGCAGAAGAGTTGAAGCTTTACAACATTCAGGTTAATGCAATATGCCCTGCGTTAGTAGACACCGATATGGCGCCTAAGAGCTTAAAAAGCAGGGCTATTCCGCCGGATAAAGTATCTGACATTGCAGTATTTTTGGCATCGTCTATGTCGGATTGTATTACCGGTGAAGCAATAAAAGTATACGGTAAACAGGATATGTATTGGTTTGGGTCGCAGCAGACAGCGTTATTCAAGAATCTGCTTCAGGACAGAAGAAAAGCGACTTAAGGGGGAGCAAAATGTTGGAATATATAAAAAAGCTGGTTGATAAAAACAAGTGGGTTATGTATTGTGTTTCATTGATGATAGGGCTTGCAATGGGGATAATAAATCCCCTTGCAACCACTCATATGGCAAGAAATAACGCTGGGGATATTTTGGTGGGGATAATTTCTTCGACGTATTTTCTGTTTATGGCGATAGGTTCGGTGTATGTTTACAAAAAGCAAAGAGGCAGGGACTTAAGAATGCTTATGATTTTTGCCCTTGCTATGGCAGCAGTTTCTTCAGTTATCTTTCCCCTTTTCACCAACTTCATTTTGTGGTTTTTGCTTATGAGCCTTATGGGCACAGGCATTAGCCTTAATATGGTGGGGATTCAAACTGCAATGCACAAAGTAACCGACAGTGAAAACAAGGCGCTGGTCAGCGGAATTTATTCTTTTTGCTTCGCTTTTGGGTTTGTTCTAAGCGCTGTGATTGGCCCTGCAGTTTATGAAAATATTTCATGGATGGCGTTTTTAATGGGTTCTTTAGGCCTATGTATTGCAGCATTTTTAGTATATTTTAGACTGAAAAATTTGCTTGTCATACCTGAAAACGATGGTGAAAAGACTGAAGAAAGGGAAGTTTTTTCAAAGATAACTCTTGCGCTTCTCGGTGCTTTCGCTTACGGTTTTTCGGAAACAACCCTGGTATCCCTTTATCCTCTTTTCATGAGCCGTTTAAATTACAGTTCCGTTCAATCGGGATATGCTTTAGGAATATTTATAGTGGGAAGTATTATAGGAACTATACCTGTATCCTATTTGGCGGACAGAATAGGCCGTAAAAAGTGTCTGACATTGGTTATCTCCGTATCGTTAATTCCGATTGTAGGTATTATGGTGTTCGATAATTTTATCGCAAAAATGATATTCTCATTTGTGGCGGGTTTTACCGTCGGTCCGATCTATCCTCTTTCACTTGCACTATCGGTTCAGGACCTCACCGGTAAGGAACTGATTTCGGGCACAGCATTTTTTACCTTTGCCTACGGCATTGGTTCTACGACAGGACCGTTTTTATCGTCGGTTGCGATGAGGTATCTCGGAAACAAATATATATTCAGCATTACGCTGTTGTTCTTTGTGTCTATGCTGCTATATATGATTGGAGAAAGTATTCGACTTAGAAAAAAAGCAAAAAATGAGGACCTGGAACAATATGATGAGAGTCTTTCAAATGGGGGGTTGATAGAATGAAAAGTTCAAAAGAAAATAATAATAAGAGACTTTCCGAAGCAAAAGGTGCAGATATCACAGGGAAATATTTAAAAAAGGGCAATATTGCCTATTTACTCATCGATTCTGCGAAAAATCGGCAAGATGAAGGAATGACCTTTATTATGGATGATGACTCCGAACTGTTTATGTCCTATGAACAGATACGTCAGAGGGCGATTTTACGTTTGGGAGGAATGCAGAAAGCAGGATTAAAAAAGGGACAGTATGTTATACTTCTCTTGGATAATAATATCGAGTTTGTTATAACGTTTTGGGCGTGCATATTTGGAGGCATTATTCCTGCACCTCTTACTTATCCTGTTTCCACAAATAGTACAAGTACAGTTTCAAAAAAGATTGTATCGGTATGGGAAGTACTGGGAAAACCCTATATCCTTTCGGACAGAAATCTGGTGGAAAGGGCTGATGAATTCAGGCAAACAGTTGGAAACAGCGGTATGAAAATCTTTGATGTGACAGAGTATGATATTGATGCCGGTGAAGGAAAAATGGATCTTGCGGAAAGCAATTCCACCGCATTTATACAGTTTAGTTCGGGAAGCACCAGTACCCCCAAAGGCGTAATCTTAACCCATAGCAACTTATTAACCAATATTGAGGGAATTATATCTTCAGCAGGATTGACTGAAGAGGACAGTTCTTTAGGGTGGATGCCGTACCAGCATGATATGGGGTTGATTGGTTTTCATCTTACAACAACAGCTCTCGGAATTACCCAAATTAATATGACGCCATATAAATTCGTAAAAAAGCCGGAATTGTGGCTTGAGCTTATTTCCAAGCACCGTATAACTCTTACGGGCTCACCGAATTTCGGTTACAAGCTTGTGTTAAACCGCATTAAACGGGAACAGCTGAAACAATTGGATTTATCCTGCCTAAGATATATATTTAACGGTGCGGAACCTATTTCAGTTTCATTAATGGAAAAATTCATGGAAAAGCTTTCTGTCTGCGGGCTAAGGAAAAATACGATGTTTACAGTGTATGGAATGGCTGAGGCTTGCCTTGCAGTTTGCTTTCCTATACCCTATGAGGAGCCTGTTGTACACTCTGTGTCAAGAGAGGACCTTGTATCGAAGTCAAAAGTAACCTACAAAGATAGAGAAGATAAAGATGTATTGCTTTTAGCTGATGAAGGCTATCCAGTAAGAGGAATAGAGGTTAGGATTGTAGACGAAAAAGGAAATGTTGTAACTGAAGGAACTGTAGGAGAGATTCAAATTCGAGGCGGAAATGTCACATCGGGCTATATTAACAATCCGGAGGCCAATAAGGCATGTTTCCAGGACGGCTGGCTTAAGACCGGAGATACGGGTTTTATGATAAATGGCCGCGTCACAGTGGTAGGAAGGCTCAAGGACATAATTTTTGTAAACGGACAGAACTTTTTCGCCCACGATATTGAAGCGGTAATTGAAGAGATGGAAGGTGTCAAATTCGGAAAGACCATTGTCTGCGGATGGCATGATGAAAAGGAAGGAAGAGAAAAGGTTGCCCTGTTTTCCACCATGCGCATTAAAAAAGATGAGGCAGCTCCCTTTTACTCAAAAATTGTAAAGCATGTAAATGAAGTGTTTGGAATACCCATAGACTATGTGGTAAACGTACCTTCGATTCCTAAGACCACAAGCGGTAAAATACAGCGTTTTGCGCTGGTAGAAGCTTTTAGGAACGGTGCATACAAAGGAAAGGTTATGGAATGTTCCGATATGTTGTGCCAATACCGGGAAGAGGACTTGGACAGGCCGGAGAACGAGTCGAAACTTGCCCAAACCATACGCAGTATTTGGGCAAAGGCGCTTGAAAAACCTGAAAATACGATTCCTTATGACCAGCCTTTCCTTTCAATTGGCGGTACATCCATAAAGGCAATACAGGTTTTGAATTTGCTGGAGGAAGAGCTTGGCCTGAATTTAACCCATGACATACTTATTAAATGCCGTACTGTAAAAGATATGGAAGAATACATTGAAAATATGCAGAAAAACGGAAAATTACCTGTGGAAAGCGTATCACAAAACCATGAACAGAATGCAGGAATGGATGAAGATGATGATATTGCCGTAATTTCCATGGCATGCCGGTTCCCCGACTCAAAGAGCCCGGAGGAATTCTGGAGCAATATTGTAAAGGGAAAGAGCAGTATAGGCGAAATACCGCTGGAGAGATGGAATGCAGATGATTATTACAGTAAGGAACAGGAATTCGGAAAAACCTATTGCCGGACGGGAGCATTTATTGATAATTGCTATGATTTTGATGCTGGACTCTTCAACATAGCTGACGAAGAAGCGGAAATTATGGATCCTCAGCAGAGGATTGTTCTCGAATTGATGTTTGAGTTGATAGAAAGAGCGGGCTATTCCCGTCAATCGGTTGACGGCAAGAGGATTGCGCTATATCTTACAGCCAGCAACAACTCCTTTTATGAATACCATCTAAATACACTTAATAAAATGAGGTTGCAAAAATTTAAAAGTGTCTCGAAACTTTCCGAAGAGCAACAAGAGTCGCTTATGAAAGAATGGGATACACTGGGGGTTACTGAAGCCCATCCGAATATTTTGGTTGACAATATCCCGAACATGATTGCTGCAAGGGCTTCCCAGGAGTTTAATCTTAAAGGGCCTGCTTTGGTGGTTGATACTGCATGCTCATCTTCTTTGGTAGCTTTACATATGGCATGTGAGTCGATAAAAAGAGGCGAATGTGAAATGGCTGTTGCAGGAGGAATTAATCTTCTGCTGACACCGACATCCTATATATACTTCAGTAGCGCGGGCGCCTTGTCCAGAAGCGGAGAGTCAAAGGTATTTGACGCTGATGCCGATGGTTTTGTACCGGGAGAGGGCGCAGGTTTGGTTCTGCTTAAACCGTTAAAAAAAGCTATTGCCGACAAAGATGATATCCTTGCGGTGATTAAGGCAAGTGCAATAAACAATGACGGCCGCTCAATAGGAGTTATGTCCCCGAATCCTGACGGTCAAAGGGAGGTTATAGAATCCCTTTATAGAAAGAGCAATATGAATCCCGCAACTATTCAGTATGTTGAAACCCACGGAACCGGAACTAAAATCGGAGATCCCAGTGAGATAAGAGCTCTGGACAATGCATACAAAAATTTGAATCCTGCTTTAAACTCAATTGCAGTGGGTTCTATCAAAGCAAACATAGGACATCTTTTAAATGCTGCGGGTATTGCCAGCTTTATAAAAGTAGTACTGGCGCTTAAGAATAAGAAGATACCACCCCAGATAAATGTTTACACTCCCAATCCCATGATAAAATTTGAACGGACACCTTTTTATATTCCTATGGAAGCAAAAGACTGGGAGATTTCGGGGGAAAGTGCAAGGCGTGCTGCCATAAACTCCTTTGGTTTTGGAGGTACCAATTGCCATATAGTTGTTGAGGAGAATCCTGAAAATGCGGAAGTTGTTCCGAAAGAGCAAAATGAAATGCCAAAACATTTGTTATGCTTGTCAGCAAATACCCAGAATTCTTTAAGGCAGAAAATAGCCAACTTGGCAGATTTCCTGGAGAAGAATTCCGAATATTCCATAGGGGATGTATGCTATACCGAAAATGTGCTCCGCACATCTTTCAAGCACCGCTGCTTTACGCAAGCAAAGGATATGGAGGAACTCATAAAAAACCTTAGAAATATTAAACTTCAAGAAACTGTCCGGGACATTTCTCCGAAAGTTGCATTTATGTTTACAGGACAGGGATCGCAATATGTAAAAATGGGATGGGAATTGTACAGAAACCTTCCCGGATTCAAAAAATACATGGATATTTGCTCTGAGGCTTTCTTACCGTATATCAATGCAAGAATAACGGATTTGATTTACGGTGAAGAGGCAGATGACAAAATCCTTGCCCAGACTAATATAACCCAGCCGGTTATGTTTGCAATTGATTATTCTCTCGGTATGTTGATGCTGGATCTTGGAGTTAAGCCCCAATATGTTATGGGCCATAGTCTCGGTGAATGGGTTGCGGCATGTGTTGCAGGTGCGGTAAGCCTGGAGGATGCTGCAAGGCTTGTGTCCTTAAGAGGAAGGCTTATGAGTGAGTTGAAGAGTAACGGAGCAATGGCGGCAGTCTTTACATCCGCTGCCAATATTGATGTACTCCTTGAGCAATACAAGGATTCCCTGTGGGTTGCAGGATATAATGTAACACATCAGGTTGTATCCGGCAAAGCAGAAGCTATGGATGAGTTCATGCAACAGTTGCAGAAGAAAGGAATAGTTGCAAAAAGGCTTAATGTGTCCCAAGCCTTCCATACTCCATTGATGACTCCAATGCTGAATGATTTCAGGAAAGCTCTTGAGGCTACGACTTTCCACACTCCGAATATTGCGATAGTATCGAATATTACTGCAGAAAACTATGACAAACCTTTTACTGCAGAGTATTGGCTTGAACATATCCTTGGAGCAGTAAATTCGAACAGAGTATAAAATATATGTTTGACAAGGGTGTAAACATCCTTGTGGAAATGGGTCCGGATAAAACCCTCACAGGTATGGCAAAAGGGGTTATGGTAAAGGATAAGACAATTCTTTCTACAATGGACCGTAAAAAAGATAACTGGGATGTGCTCCTGGATACTTTGGGAAGGCTCTATGAATCTGGTATAAAACTGGATTTCGGAGTATTGTACGGCGAATGCGGATATAAAAAAGTATATCTACCGGCATATCCGTTTAACAGAAAAACATACAGGCCCTTGTTTGGAGAACAGGAAAACGAATTCGGCAAATACCAGAATTGGGTTTATGAATGGAGCTGGAGACGGGAAGATGCTGCCGTTGGCTGTGAAATAAAAAATGGCGCGGTTATTGTATTTGGCGATGAAAACATGAAAAATTGCCTTAAACCTTATTTCAATTCTGATAAAAATACTATTTACAGTGTTTCCATTGGAGAAGAATACAGTTATGACGGAAGAACAAGCTTCACAATAAATCCGGCAAAGCAGGAAGATTATATAAGATTGATGGAGGACATAAAGGGAAAAGTATCTGCAGTAATCCATATGTGGAATTACAGCAGCGCCAAAAATTCGCTCTCGGAATTGCTGGAAAATGATGAACTGTTCTATAAAAGTGCATACAGCTTGATTCTTCTTGGAAAAGCACTTATTCAAAGACAAAATGACGGTGTACGGTGCTTGCGGTTACAAACAAGGCCTTTTCAATATCCGATGAGGAAGGAATTATGAATCCGTATCAGTCCATAGCTGTTACTTTTGGACAAGCTATGGGTATGGAAATTAAAGGCCTTGTTTCCGGTGTACTTGATATGGATTATGGTGAATATACATCCTTGGATAATGCGGCCAAAGTAATGGTTGAAGAACTTAGCAAGATGCCGGATTCGGAGGCTATTACGGTTATCAGAAAAGGAATTCGTTTTGTGCGCTGCCTTAAAAAGACTGTAAGGACCAATTCGGAGAAAAATATATCCGTAAATGATGGTGAAACATATCTAATTACCGGTGGTGCAGGGCAGATAGGTGGAGAAATTGCCAAAGCAATTGCCAAGCTTGCACGGGTGAATCTGGTGCTTACGGGCAGGGGTGAGCTGGATTCGTCGGCCTTTAAAATTGATTTGATTCGCTCCATTGAAGAAATGGGTTCTAAGGTAATGTATTATGCGGTTGATGTGTCGGATAAAGCAAAGATGGAGGAAATGATAAGAAAGGTTAATGAGCAGTTCGGACCCATACATGGGGTTGTACATGCTGCGGGCATACTCGATGAATCTTCCTACAGGCTTTTGGAAAAGGACATAGACACTATTAAGAGAGTTCTTAGGGCCAAGGTTCAAGGAACAATTGCAACCGATACGGTGACAAAAAAAGAGCCGCTCAAATTCTTCGTATCAATATCTTCGGTTTCGGCTTCAAAGAAAGAATGGAGCGCAGGAATTGCCGATTATGCTGCTGCGAACCATTTCCTTGACAGCTACAGCATTTACAGGGCAAAAACCGATTCTCCGGGTAAATCCCTGGCTATTAATTATTCACTATGGGCAGGAGAAGGAAAAGGAATTGCATCGGGGGATATATACATGCTGGCTGTAAAATCCCAGGGGTTAAGACCCTTGCCTGCAGATGATGCCACAGAAGCATTTATGAGAGTCCTCAATTATTCCGGACAGAATGTTGTGCACATTATGGACCTTATGGAAGAGAGAAAAGAGGACAGGGTAGAAAAGAGACAACTTGATACTTCTTCTTATGAGAAAAAGAAGAAAATACCTTATATGTCGGCAAAAGAGATAAGAAAAATAATTTACGGTATAATTGCCGATGAGATTGGAATTGATGCGGATTCCCTTGATGAAAGCATGAATTTCCTTGATATGGGACTTGGCTCCGTGGATGCAACAAAGACCATTGACAAAATAGGCAAAGCACTCGGTATGGAGTTGTATCCCACACTAATATTCGAATATCAGACTCCGCAAGCCCTTTCAAGATATATTGAAGAAATCTGCGCGGATTCTGAAAGTGAAGTTGCTGCAACAGGAAAAGATGTATATATAAATACTGCTCAAGACAGAGATGATATTCAGGACATTGCGATTATCGGAATAGGGTTGAGAATCCCGGGAGCCAGCACACTGGATGAGTACTGGGACATACTGAAAAACGGAAGATGCGTTATAAGAGAAGTACCTAAAGGTAGATGGTCAATGGACGAGGACTACAGCAGCGACAGGAATTTACTGCATACCTCATATACCAAATTTGGTGGATTTATAGACCGGCCTTACGACTTTGATCCTGCGTTTTTCGGGATGTCCCCGTTAGAAGCGGAAGCAACGGATCCACAGCAGAGAATATTCCTGCAGGTCGCATGGGAAGCAATTCAACAGGCTGGCTATGGCGGCAAGTATAAATCCAATAAAATTGGAGTCTTTGTAGGATGCGAGCAAAACACCTATTCGGAGCATTTTATAGGATACAAAGCTTATATGGATATAAAAAAGAGAATTGAAAACAGCCTGGCATATAGAAATATGAGCAAGAGAGACCGGGATGAGATAATGAGAAACATAATTGAGGTTTTGGAACCGGGCAGAATGTCGGCAGATACGGTAGCCGGAAACGGATTGAACGAAATTGCTGCAAGAGTCAGCCATTGTCTGAATCTGTCGGGACCGAGCCTGATTGTCAACTCTGCATGCTCTTCATCCCTAGTAGCCCTTCATTTGGCCTGTGAGAGCTTAAGAACCGGCCAGGCGGATATGGCTATTGCAGGGGGCATAAATCTTAATTTGAGCGTAACTCCATTCATCGGTCTTTCCAGAGTTACGGCTCTGTCTCCTACAGGAGCATGTTATCCTTTTGACAGACGGGCAGACGGTATGGTTCTGGCTGAAGGTGCCAGTGCGGTACTGCTTAAACCTCTGAAGCATGCATTGAGGGATAGAGATAATATTTTTGCGGTGATAAAAGGATCCGCCATTAACAATGACGGACATTCACGGGGCATAACGGCACCACGTCCCCAAGGACAGGCCGAGGTTATAAGAAATGCCTATATCCGGTCCGGAATAGACCCTGAAACGGTTTCATATATCGAAACCCACGGTACGGGTACTCCTTTGGGTGATCCGATTGAAGTTGAAGGAATGACCTATGCAATGCGTTCCTTTACATCAAAGAAGCAATTCTGCGGTATAGGCTCGGTTAAATCCTCCGTGGGCCACATGCTGTCGGCAGCAGGGCTTGTAAGCGTTATTAAAGTGGTACTGGCACTAAAGAACAAGATGATTCCGCATACGGTAAACTATGAGGAACCAAACCCGAATATTGACTTTGAGAATTCACCATTCTATGTCGTGAGCGGAAAACCCATGCCGTGGATATCGGAAGGTTTGCCTTTAAGGGCAGGGGTAAATGCTTTCGGTTTTGGCGGAACCAATGCCCATGTGATACTTGAAGAGGCACCGGAAACCATGAGTATTTCTGCCCATGGAGAAGTTGAAAAACAGAAAAATGTTCTTTTGCTGACCGGTAGGAACCAAAAGGTAGTGAAAACTGTTGCAAAGAACCTCAGGGAGCATATGGAAAAGAATCCGGAGCTCGATCTTCCATCCGTCTGCTTTACGATGAATCATTCCCAAAAGGAGATGACATACAAAGCAGCTGTGGTTACCGACTCAAGGGAGCATCTATTGAATGTATTGTCAAAAATAGAAGCCGATTCGGAAAGTCCGGAAATAATTCGGGGTTCTTCGAATCCGAATAGATTGACGCCGCTTAACCTTATATTTGATTCAAGCTTTGAATTGCCCGAAGCAGATATTTGCGAAATTTCAAAAAGGTTTTCTGGTTTCAAAGAGGCATATGATAAATGCATGCAAACCTTTAAAGATATCGGATACACCGGAAAAGACAGCCGTAATGCGAAGGATATCGAAAGCTTTGCTCTGCAGCTTGCTTTTGGTATGATGCTAAAAAGCTTTGAAATCAGTATAAAGAGTATTATTTGTGAAGGTACTGCGGTTTTGGCAGGGGCTGCGCTGACAGGAATTCTTTCAATCAGGCAGGCAGCGGAATTTCTAATGAATAAAACCCATTGCCCGGATATCGGCGACGAATCAAATGATGCTGACGGTACATTGATAAAATGTCCTATCATTACTTCTTTGGGTATAATTAACAGAGAGAATTCTCAAAGGCTTATTAAAAACCTGACGGAGGCAATTGATGAAAAATTGTCCCGGGAAGCTTGTTTAGAGCTGCTTATTGATAGGGATGCTGTGGTGTATCTCGGAAATAGAGAGTCGGTAAGGAACATGTTTGAAGCAATGAAAATTAAGAATTTGCAGTGGCTGGAAATTGACATAGACAAGGCTCCTGTAGAATCGATACTGGCGATGATGGCAAAACTGTATACAATAGGTGTAAGTTTTAATCCTTCGGAATTAAGCATAAATATATCAAGAAGAGTGATCTTGCCGACATACCCCTTTGAAAATTCCGAATACAAGATAAGCTTTGAAGAAGATTCTGAGATTTCATTGAAAAAGCTCAAAGTCATCGAACCCTTAGAGAGTAAAAAAATAATGACCGGAATAGAGGAATTGAAAAGGGATTTAGGAAAGATTGGATAAGGAATTATCATTAGTTTTAATGTATATATTTACAACTCATGTTAGTTTGTGGTATATTGTATATTGTTATTGCTAGAAATTTAGTACTAATTTTAAGGAAAGAGGTAGAGAAGATGTACAAGAAAATTGCTATTGGAGTTGTAGGAGTTGTTTTGGTTTCGGCCTTGTTTTTTGGAGGCAGGTATTTATATCAAACATGGAAGTATAAAAAATTGTATCGGAGATAGAATTTCAAACCCTGACTTGTCAACTTTAAAAGATGGCGTTTATAAGGGATCCTTTGATGCAATTTTGGTAGCGGCCGATGTCACTGTAACAGTTGAAGGAAGCAAAATAAAAAGTATAAAGATTGAAAAACATAGAAACGAAAAAGGCAAGAGTGCAGAGGCAATAACCGACAGAGTGATAGCCGAACAATCCATTGAGGTTGACACTATATCCGGAGCTACAAACAGCAGTAAAGTAATATTAAAAGCAATTGAAAATGCATTGACTCAGAATAGCAAAAAGGATAACAAGTAGGCTGTATGGTTTAAGGACAAATCAAAGACTGACAGGAGTCGATATGGATTGCCTTGAAGCGCATGATTTTTTGATGAATACGGTAGTTGAGCAAAAAATATTCAAAGAGTCTTCGCATGAAGTATACAAAAAAGCTGTCGATGAAGTAAAGCGATTGGAAAACATGATGAGCTTCTTTATAGATACAAGCGAAGTCTCACAACTGAATAAATTGTCCGGTAAAGGAAAAGTACATATAAGTCCGGAAGTTATGTATGTCTTGAAAATGGCATACAAGTTTTCAAAGATGACTCAGGGGCTTTTGATATAACATTAGCCCCCGTAATTGACTTATGGAGACGTTCGGGGCAGCTTTCCAGAATTCCCGATAAAAGAGAATTGTCAAAGCTGTTGAAGTTGGTAGGGTACAAACAGATTAAAATTGATGACGCTAATGGTATGGCAGGCCTTGCACGGCAAGGAGGAGCTGTGGACCTTGGAGGTATAGCAAAAGGCTATGCTGCTGACGCTTGTATTGAGCTCTACAAATCAATGAATGTTAAGTCGGCCTTTGTTAACTTTGGAGGTAATGTAAAGACTCTTGGGAAGAAACCGGACGGGAATGATTGGGTTATCGGCATTCAGCATCCCCATAAGCAAAGGGGAAAGAAATTTGGCGTAGTTTTGGTTTCAAACAAATCCGTAGTCACATCCGGTGCATATGAAAGGTATTTTGTCGTAAATGGCAAGAGATACCATCATATACTGGATTGCAGGACCGGGTGGCCTTCGGATTCGGATCTTGAGAGTGTTACGGTGATTTGCGAGAACTCTACACAGGCTGACGCATTGTCTACGGCCGCTTTTGTAATGGGACTGGAGAAAGCTATGGAAATTATCGACAAATTTGATGAGACTGACGCTGTGCTTGTAACAAAAGACAAAAAAATATATCTCACAAAGGGAATAAAAAATAATTTCTATCTTACGGAATCCAGCTCTGAATACAGTTGTTACGCATTGGCTTAAAATTTATTACCCGGAAAGTCTTAAATTTCTAAAGCTTTTGATATTGCTTTGCGGGAAGCACAATGGTAAACACAGCACCGGATTCTGAATTTCGGGCAGTGATTTTTCCGTTGTGCTTTTCGATTATATTCTTGCTGATGGCCAGGCCAAGTCCGACGTTACCTTTTTTGCCTTTGTAAAACCTTTCAAAGATATTGGGAAGCTCGTTAGAATCAATTCCCGGGCCGTCATCCCGGATGACAATTTCAATCTTAGAGAAATCTATAATTTTGGGAATAATGCTTACAGTATTGTTGGCATATCGGATGCAGTTGCCAATGATATTTGTAAATGCGCGAAACAGTTTGTCTTCGTCTGCGTAAATTAGCACTGCATCGTTAATGTTTTGAACTTCAAGAGTGATGCCGCTTTTTGATGCAATGCCATACATGCGTTCCAGGCATGTGTTTATAAAATCCCTGAAATCAAGGTCGGAAAAGCGGTAGTTTTCCTCAATTGTATCAAGACGCGAAAGGTACAGCAAATCTTCCACAAGATGGGTCATTCGTTTTGTTTCGTCAATAATAATGTCTGCGGCAGTATTTTTGTCAACCACCTCATATTTTATCCCTTCCGCATAGCTTTGAATGGACATGAGGGGAGTCCGAAACTCATGGGAAGCATTTTGAAAGAAGGTTTTCTGGGCTTTATCATAGGATTCCAGCTTTTCAGACATTATATTAATGCTGTTTACCAATTCTTGCAGTTCTGCATCCACCGGCATTTCGATTTTTACGCCGAAATTTCTCTCCGCAATAGCCCTAATATGCTGATTTAGGGAAGAGAATGGAGATGATATTTTTTTTGCCGAGAGCGAGGAAAATATGGCAAAAATCAGTGCCGATAAAAGTACAATGACAAAAAGTATTGCGTTTATACCCAGCTTAAGTTGATTGATGTTGAAGGCTCGAATAAATAATCAACCAGCCCAAACCAAAGGAGTTTTTATCGGAAACCGGTTTGACAATGGAGATATAATCGGTATTGTTTAAATTAAAGTAAACATACTCCTGGACTTTGGAACTGTCGGTTTTTCTTATTTTATTTATTACTTCGTTTGCTATCTCACTGGAGGCCGTAAAATATTCTCCCACAGGCGGAGTGATTACATCCATGTTGTTGTCTAAAAGTATAAAATCGGCGTTCAGAATGGAAAGGGGTTCCCTTAAGGAGCGGTCTAAGAAGAAATAGAACCCGAATAATTCATTGCCTTCCCGGGGAAAATCGTTTTGCCTTCCCGGCATAGGACGGGGTTTTTGCAATCCCTGAGGAGGCAAAAGTCGGGGCCTCTAAACAATGCAGTATCTTCAACCTGTTGAGCAATTGTACTTAGCTGTTCTTTAATATCGTTTTCTATATAGGATTGGATGGTAATGTTGAACACAACAGTTGTCAATGTCAACAGAACCGAAATTGCAATAATGTTGTATTTGAAAATTCTCCATTTGATTGTATTTTTCTTCATAAAATCATCCTTTTTCATTTACTTTGAAACCAAAGCCCCATACCGTTTCGATTTTGAGAGCAGAACCGCTGTCGGAAAGCTTTTTTCTAAGTCTTTTTATCATGTCATCGGTAGCTCTCGTTTCTACGAAATTTTCAAAGCCCCATACCTTGTCTAAAAGTTCACTGCGGCTTACCGCCTTGTTTTTGTTTTGAGCAAGATAATAGAGCAGATTAAATTCCATACCGGTAAGTCCGATATTTTTCCCGTTAAATTCAGCTTGTTTTTTATCGGTGTTTATAACAATATCCCCAATCCGGATTTCTTGTACTGTGTCGTTTTTAGTTTTGTCCAGTTCTATTCTTCGGAATATGCTCTTAATCCTTGCAATGAGTTCCATAGGGCTGAAAGGCTTTGTAAGGTAATCATCGCTGCCTAAAGTAAGACCTGCTATTTTGTCCGGCTCGGTATCTTTGGCGGATACAATTATAATGGGCACGGTACTTTGCCGGCGGATTGTTGAGCAAAGGGAAAAGCCGTCTATTTCAGGCATCATTATATCTATAACAAGTAAATCGGCGGGTTTTTTATTGAAGGCTTCCAATATTGAACGTCCGTCATTAAAGGTTTCAACGTCATATCCCTCTTTGACAAGAAAGGACTTTATAATATTGCATATATTTATTTCGTCATCGGCAATATAAATCAGTTTTTTGGTTTCCATATAAAATCCACCTCAAAATATATTTTATCACGGTCAAAATGAAATATCATGGTTTTTAACTTTGTGCCATATATTTGCCACATTTTTGCGGAGATTTATATTAATGTAAGGTGCTAAAATTATTTTGTAGGCAAATAGGATTGATTATAGGTTTGAGGGGGGTGATTCAATGGAAAAAGTAAAATTCCGCCATGAAATAAAGCATTATATCAATTCCGGTGATTGTCTGTTATTGCAAAGGAAACTAAAGTGTGTTATGAAGCCAGATTTAAATGCAGGACCTGACGGGTCTTACCATATACGGAGCTTATATTTTGATACTCCGGAGGACAGGGCGCTGAGGGAGAAAATTGACGGATTGGATAATCGGGAAAAAATCCGTATTCGTCTGTATAATCATGACGATTCGTTTATAAAGCTTGAGAGGAAGATGAAGGTAAACGGCCTTACAGCCAAATTCAGTGTAAATATTACAAAGGAACGGTGCAAGGATATATTAAATGGAAATATTGAGTGGATGAAAGACACAGAAAATCCGGTATTGATTGAGATATATCATAAAATGATGCATCAGCAGCTAAAGCCGCGTACTATTGTGGATTATACCAGGGAAGCCTATGTTTATGAGCCGGGAAACATAAGAGTCACAATTGATAAATCCATTAAGACGGGGCTTATGAGCAATGATTTGTTTAACCGTGAGCTCCCTACAATGGAAACCCTTCCTAGGCAGCTGGCGGTGCTCGAAGTAAAGTACGATGAGTTTTTGCCTGAAGTAATCTGCGATATTTTACAGCTCAGTGACCGTCAGAAACTTTCGGTATCAAAATACGCTCTTTGCCGGATGTATTATTAATAAAATGAGATTTTAATAAAAGAGGAGGAAAAACATGAGGAACCAGATAAACTTCAATGATATTTTCAAGTCAAACTTTTTGGAAAAGGTATCAAGTGTCTCACTGCTGGACGCTGCTATTGCTTTTGGATTGGCTTTTTGCATCGGACTATTCATATATTTTGTGTACAAGAAAACATATAAAGGAGTTATGTATTCCCGAAGCTTTAGTATTTCATTGATAGCCCTTACAATGATAACCACTCTGGTTATACTTGCAGTGACATCCAATGTAGTGTTGTCCCTCGGTATGGTAGGTGCTCTGTCAATTGTAAGATTCCGTTCGGCCATAAAGGATCCTATGGATATTGCATATCTTTTCTGGTCCATAGCTGTCGGTATCGTATTGGGGGCAGGACTCATACCTTTGGCTGTGTTCGGTTCACTTTTTATAGGAATAATACTGGTGTTGTTTGTAAACAAGAGCAATACCGACAATCCTTATATTTTGGTAGTGAACTGTGAGAATGATAAAGCTGAAAGCAATGTGATGAATATAGTAAAAGACAAAGTGAAAAAACATGTTGTGAAGTCAAAAACTGTGACCGGCGGTAAGGGAATAGAGGTTGCAATTGAAGTGCGTCTTAAGAGTATGGAAACGGAATTTGTAAATGAAATAAGCAGGCAAAATGGAGTTTTAAGTGCTGTGATGGTTAGCTATAACGGGGATTATATGAGCTGAGTATGATTTTTGCAAGCTAATATGAGAGAGGTGATATGTTTGGATGAAAATGTAAGTAAAAAAACAATTCTAAAGATAGTGTTAACGATATTGTGCATAGCTCTCCTTATAACCGGTATGGCTCTTGTTCCAAAGGCTTTTCCGGATGTAATACGGGCTGATGCCCGGCCGGAGTATATTGACAGGTTATTTAACAAGAGCATTGTAAACGAAATAAACATTGAAATAGATGAGAATGATTTTGAGTGGCTGTTGGAAAATGCTACTTTGGAAGAGTATAGAAGCTGTAATATAGCAATTAACGGCGAGACCTTTTATAACGTGGGTATTCGGCCAAAGGGAAATTCCAGCCTTTCGCAAATTGCAAGAAGTAATTCGCGGCGTTTCAGTTTTAAGCTTGATTTTAGTGAATATGTCCGCGGACAGTCATACCATGGGGCGGAGAAAATAGTTTTAAACAATATTATGTCGGATAAAACCTATATGAAGGAATATCTTTCTTATGAGCTGTTTGATTTTATGGGAGTTCCTTCGTCGGCATGTGCGTATTCCAATATAAAAGTAAATAATGAGGATTGGGGATTGTATCTTGCTGTTGAAGTGGTGGATGAGAGCTTTATTAAAAGGCATTTTGGAAGCGTCAGCGGCAATTTGTATAAACCCGAGGCTATGGATATTGGAGGAGACTGGGGCGGACAGCAGAATGGAGGACCGGGAAGATGGGAGATTTTAACGGCAACGCAATGCCTTTCCCCGGAGGACGAAGAGGACAGATGCAAAATGAAGCAGGAATGGATCAAATGCCGAATATAGATGAAAGAAACAGGATGCCGAATGGAGCCGGAGCTCAGGGGAGATTTAATGGAGGGTTTAGAGGCGGATTTGGCGGAATGGGTGCAAGAGGCGGTGCCAATCTGAAGTATACAGACGATTCTCCATCAAGCTATTCGGTCATAAGAGAAGGCGCGGTTTTTAAAACTACCACCGACAAAGACTTTGAAAAAGTGATTGAGATGATTAAGAACCTTAATGAAGGAACCAACCTTGATAATTATCTTGATGTGGACGAAATCCTGAGATTCTGGGCAGTGAATACTTTTTTGGTTAATCTGGACGGTTATAGCGGCGGTATGTACCACAACTATTATCTTTACGAGGAAAACGGAAAGTTTACACTTTTGCCTTGGGATTTCAACCTGTCCTTTGCCGGTTTTGGAATGAATGATGCTTCCCGCGCGGTAAATTTCCCGATAGATAATCCTGTAACGGGAAGTCTTGAAGATGCGCCCCTTATAGGCAAGCTTTTGGAGGTGCCGGAATACAAGGAGCGTTATCACGGCTATTTAAAAGAGATATTGGAAAAGTATATTTATAGCGGGGTATATGAAAATTCAATAAACAGAATAAATGCACTTATCGGCGATTATGTGAAGAATGATGCGACGGCGTTTTATACGTTCGAGGAGTATCAAAAGGGTGTACAGGCGATTTTGACCTTTGGAAAGGACAGAGCTAAAAGTATTTGGGCTCAGCTTGACGGAACCCAGCCTTCAACCTCATACGGCAGCATAGAAACTACATTGAATTTATCGGATATGGGAGGTATGGGCGGTATGGGCGGAGGTATGCAACCGCCTCGTAATATGCAAATACCGGATGGAATGCCGATGCCGGATGGAGCGCAGAGACCAGGCAGGATGCAAATGCCGGATGGAATGCAGATACCCGGCAGAATGCAAATGCCGGACGGAATGCAGATACCCGATGGAATGCCGATGTCGGACGGAATACAGCCACCTGGCAATATGCAATTCCGAGGTGGGTTCGTGATGTTCTCCGACAACCGGCAATCTAAAAATCAAAGCGCGGTTTTAATATTGTCGGTTGCCGCATTTGTCCCGGGGTTGATTTTTGTTGCAACATTTAAAAGAAGAAAATATAGGACATAGGAGAGTGTATACTCTCCTTTAAACCAGTGCCAAAAGTCTTGCCAGATTTGCAACTATAAAGCAAATTACGATACCTGACAGAGTTGGAACTAAAAATGATACAAAAGTCCACTTCCAACTCTGGGTTTCTTTTTTAATAGTCAGACAGGTAGTACTGCAGGGCCAGTGCATTAGGGAGAACAGCATGACACACAGTGCTGTGACCCAAGTCCAGCCATTGTCTACAAGAAGCTGTTTTAACTGGTTTAAGCTATCTAGCTCCATCATGCTTTTAGATGACATATAGCTCATAATAATTATCGGAACCACAATTTCATTGGCTGGGAAACCGAGAATAAAAGCCATCAGGATGTAGCCGTCCAGACCGATCAATCTGGCAAAGGGATCGAGAAAGCCTGCGCAGAGAGACAATAGACTTTGGTCTCCCATATATATGTTTGCCATAATCCATATCACAAGCCCGGCAGGGATGCTACCGAAACGGCTCGCCCCAGCACGAAGAGAGTTCTGTCAAATATTGATCTTATAATTATCCTGCCTATTTGAGGCTTCCGGTACGGCGGAAGCTCCAGGGCAAAGGAAGATGGAAGCCCTTTTAGTATTGTTTTAGACAGCAGCTTTGAAATAAGCAATGTCATTACAATGCCCAAAAGTATTACTCCGGTTAGAAAAAGTGTTGAAAGCACAGATTGGAAAAAACCTGCGAAACTTCCCACAAAGAACATGGTTATTATGGCAATCAAAGTTGGGAACGGCCGTTACAGGGTACAAAATTGTTGGTTATTACAGCTATCAGCCTTTCCCGCGGCGAGTCGATTATTCTGCATCCGATAACGCCGGCGGCATTGCAGCCGAATCCCATGCACATGGTTAGGGATTGTTTGCCGTGGGCACATGCTTTCTTAAAGAAATTATCAAGGTTAAAGGCTACTCTTGGAAGATATCCCAAATCTTCGAGCAGTGTAAACAGCGGGAAGAATATGGCCATTGGAGGAAGCATTACCGATACAACCCATGCAACAGTTCTGTAAACTCCTGACACCAATAACTCGTGAACCCATTGCGGTGAACCCACCCAGACAAAAAAGTCGTTTAGCCGTTCCTCAATCATAAAAAATAAAGTTGAAAGCATTTGTGAAGGGTAATTGGCTCCTGTAATTGTAATCCAGAAAATTACTCCAAGCATGGCAATCATGACAGGTATTCCGAAGACCCTTGATGTCAATATTTTATCTATTTTTCTGTCTACATGGTCGTATTGATTGTTTTCAAAAGTAATTACGCTGCTGCAGACTTCTTCTGAAATTTTCACCAGTCTTGTAACAATTTTGTCTCTAAGCTTCTCCTCTCCTATACCGTTATTGGAAAGATGTTTTTTGCCGTGTCGACAAGGCCGGCGAGCTCTATATTATCCAGAAGGTTAAAACCAAGGAAATTATTCAATGATTCCAGTAAAGTATTATCACCGTCCAAAAGCTTAAGTGCTATCCACCTGCTGCTGATTTTTTCTCCGGCTA
Source organism: Acetivibrio straminisolvens JCM 21531 (assembly GCF_000521465.1). Taxonomy (GTDB): domain Bacteria; phylum Bacillota; class Clostridia; order Acetivibrionales; family Acetivibrionaceae; genus Hungateiclostridium; species Hungateiclostridium straminisolvens. The sequence continues at coordinate 50,377 of NZ_BAVR01000004.1, read as the reverse complement.
TATCTTCAATCTTTGGCTGAACCATTTCAATTGCTTCTTCTACGATGTCATCGTAGGTGATTTTTATAGGGTGGACAGTGATATCTTTAGTTGAAATATCGTAGACTGCATCCATTAACTCACCAAGTCCTTTGCTGCTCCGGGCATTTGTTGGAATGACGGGTACCCCCAGATGTTTTGAAAGTTTGTTGTAGTCGATTCTGATTTTTTTTCTTTCCGCTTCGTCAATTAAGTTGACGCAGACCACAACTTTGTTTGTGATTTCAAGAGTTTGAAGAACCAGGTTCAGATTTCTCTCAAGGCATGTGGCATCGGTTACGACAACAGTGGCGTCAGGTTGACCGAAGCAGACAAAGTCCCTTGCCACTTCTTCTTCTACCGAGTTGGCCATGAGAGAATATGTACCCGGAATGTCAACCATAATGAAATTTTTATCTTTATGCCTGTATTTTCCCTGAGCGTTGGTGACCGTCTTGCCCGGCCAGTTTCCCGTATGTTGGTTTAGTCCCGTAAGGCTGTTGAATACCGTACTTTTGCCAACGTTGGGGTTGCCGGCGAGGGCAATGACTTTGTCGACAGGTGTGCTTTTAACTATAGTAAGTTTATTCTCCAGGACACCTATTCCTGTAGATTGACTTGTAAGCCCCATTTTTTAAACCTCCCGAATTAATCTAATTTATTTCGACCATGATTTTACTTGCTTCTTCAGAACGAAGGGCAATTACTGCACCTCGAATGTGATAGGCGGTAGGGTCGCCGGAAGGACTTTTTTGCAAAGCCTCCACAATTGTATCTGAAACCAGCCCGAGATCCAGCATTCTTCTGCGGATTGAACCGTCTAAGGTAAGGAATTTCACTTTTGCCTTTTTTCCTATGGCAAGGAAGCTAAGGTAATTTGCTTTCCAGCCATAATAACTACCTCCGGAATCTGTTATGTTTATTTGTTATATTATCAAAATAAGCTAAGAGAAATTTTGTTTCTCAAGACTAATATATGAAATATAAAATATCAGTGTTACGAATATAAATTAATTAATAAAAAATATCCGCTTAAACGGGACGGTGGTAAAATGAGAACCAATGAATTTCACACAGTCAGGGGATATCAGCTTATAGAGCAGGAGAAAAAGCTTTTGACATCTGCCATGGAAGATTATCTTGAGATGATTTTTAGGAATATAGGAAACGAAGGTATATGCGCATCAATACCCTGGCGGAGATGTTGAACGTAAGACCCTCATCGGCAACCAAAATGGTTCAAAAACTTTCCCAGAAAGGGTTTGTTGAGTATAAGAAGTATGGTATTATTACTCTTACTGAAAAAGGAAAGACATTAGGGGAGTTTCTTTTGCAAAGGCACAATATAATTGAAAAATTCCTTAAGGGTATCGGAATTCGTGACAACCTTTTGATAGAAACGGAGCTTATTGAACATAATCTCAGCGTTGACACTTTAAGAAGTATTGATGAGCTGAACAGCTTTTTTGAAGAACATCCTGAAATTATGAGGAAATTCGAGCATTATAGAAGTACAAGGAACTAATATTTTATTGACAATAAACCAGCAAAACATACTTGGTGCCAAAGATGTTTTGCTGGCTTAACTGCGTTTTGTTCATTCTGATAAACTTATCGGATATATTTTTCCGATAGGAACAGTGAACATAAAGCCTATTCCGGTTCCGGACACTTTTCCTATAACACCTTGAACAGCATTTACTGCTTTTTCAATCAATTCCTCACTTTCCAAAACAGTAAATATAGTTTTGTTGTATGGGCGTACCGCTTCCAGTAGTGTTTTTAGAGCACCAAATAGTGAGATTTTGTTATTCTCACTATTTACTAGGGCACTTGCCATTCCCTGACTGTCCAAAATTGTAGCACCACTTACTCCTACTTCAACGAACTTGGCTAAAATGTCGTCTAAATAATCAACTTCATTTAATACAATGAAAAGAGCGTAAATATTGCAACACCTCCCTTTATATATATATTAAACTCAAATGAAGAAAGCGCATCAACTGACTCAAATTGAGTTTCGTTATACGCATGGTGTACTCCTATGAAGTTAGTTGACGGGTTAGGACTTCCAAGTATCCCTTATTAATAATTTAAGATTTACCCCTGAAAGATGGGTTCCCCACTGCCCAAAGGCATTCCGAGCTAATAATGTGAACATAACATTAATGTAGAAAAATGTCAATACATTTCGTCGAAGCAAAAGCTGTAAACGCATTATACAACATCCAATTTTATATGACATTCAATATATGATACAATAAATTTGAATATTTATGTAATTATATATAATCCGAAAGCAATCAAAAGATGAAAAAATATAGGGGGGTGCTTTATGTTACTAAAGGCTAAAAAAACTGTTATTATTTTTATCTCGGTTTTGGCTGTTATGTTGTTTTCAATACCCAAAACTTATACGCAAGCGGCTGAAAAATTTGCAAAGGGAGCTGATGTTAGCTGGCTTCCGGAGATGGAGGCAAATGGCTACAAATTTTATAATGGCAACGAGATTGAGCAGGATTGCCTTCAGATTTTGAAGGACCATGGGATAGACTCAATCAGACTCAGGGTATGGGTCAATCCTCCAATGGTTACTGCAACAAAGACGAGACTATAAAGATGGCAGTCAGAGCCAAAAAGATGGGATTTAGAATAATGATAGACTTTCATTACAGCGATTCGTGGGCGGACCCGGGAAAACAGACAAAACCGTCAGCATGGGCCCGGTATGATTTTAACGGCTTGATGAAGGCTGTATATGACTATACATATGATGTTATGAGCGGTTTAAAAGCCAACGGCATAACTCCCGAGTGGGTTCAAGTCGGAAATGAAACCAATAACGGCATGCTGTGGGAAGACGGAAGGGCAACAAACAGTATGAGGAATTTTGCATGGCTTGTTAACTGCGGTCATGATGCTGTAAAAGCAGTAAGTCCTCAAACTAAGGTCATAGTTCATCTTTCCAACGGTTATGACAATGCATTGTATAGATGGATATTTGACGGCATTACTGCCAATGGTGCAAGATTTGATGTAATAGCATGTCGCTGTATCCTACTGCTTCGGACTGGCCGGATTTGACAAAACAATGTCTTAGCAATATGAAAGATATGATATCAAGATACGGAAAAGAAGTAATGATATGCGAGATTGGTATGGATTACCGGGATGCGCAAGCTTGCAAAGACTTTATAACGGATATAATTGAAAAGACGAAATCCCTGCCGGATAATAAAGGTCTTGGGGTATTCTACTGGGAGCCCCAATGCTATGACTGGCAGTATTATAATAAAGGGGCCTTTGATTTATCCGGTAAACCCACAATTGCGCTGGATGCGTTTTTGCCTTCAGATATGCCGGGTAATCTCATATACGGAGATTTGAACGGTGACGGACGTGTAAATTCTACGGATTTTAGTTTACTAAAAAGATATTTACTTGGCAATATAAGTGTTTTTCCCCATGAAAGGGGAGCGGAGGCGGCTGACCTGAACTTGGACGGTCGTATCAATTCAACCGATTATTCTATATTAAAAAGATATTTACTTAATTCAATACCGTCGCTTCCGGTTAAGTGAAAATAATATGCGGACATGTCTATATCCATAGGTCTGGCATTGTTGTTCGCGTTGGTATATAATATTAGTATGGAGAAATTGCAGCATAGGGGTAAAAATGGAGGGATTTTTTTGGGCAGCAAATCTGAGAGGGCTGTTGAGTTGTTTAAAGAAGGATATAATTGTTCACAAGCGGTTCTTGGAGCATATTGTGAAGAGGTTGGACTGGACATAAAGACTGCATTAATGCTTACATCTCCCTTTGGAGGCGGCATAGGAAGGTTAAGAGAGGTTTGCGGAGCTGCCTCGGGCATGTTTATGATAGCGGGATTAAAGTACGGATATGTTGACCCGAAGGACATGAAAGCGAAAAAAGAGCATTATGAGATGGTCCAAAAGCTTGTGGAACGGTTTAAGGAAGAGAACGGTTCCATAATATGCAGAGAACTTTTGGGACTGGATATAGTTCATGATAAACCTGAGCCTGAGAAGAGGACGGAGGCGTATTATAAAAAAAGGCCCTGCGCAGAGATAGTAAGAAGTGCGGCTGAAATTATCGGTGAGTTGCTGGAAAAATAATTTTGGCAAATGCAATTTATTAATTTATTGATAATATTAAAAAATATTTAATTACATATTTTACCAATGAAAATCCAAAAAAGAAAGAGAGGGTTATTTCCTATCTTTCTTTTTCTTTTTATAAAAACAATTGATAAAAGGTAAAGTACATCAAAGGGAAATAAAAGCTCGAATTTATATAACAAAGAAAGGACGTATTTTATATTTAAACATAGATAAGCACCTGTTTAAATGACAATGGAGGGAGGTTGTTTTGTCGGAAGGGAAAATAGGGAAGCAGGCCGTTTTTAGAGAGAAAGAAATTTAATCAGTTTTTTAAAGGGAGGATGCTTAATGATTAAAAAATTACGGGCAAAATTAAAGCTGTTGTTTTTGCGGCTGCACTTGCAGTCACGGCAATATTTGCTCCGGCGATTTCCAGCCAAGCCGTCAGCAGTGTGCCTTACAAGTGGGACAACGTGGTAATTGGCGGTGGCGGAGGATTCATGCCGGGCATAATTTTCAATGAAACGGAAAAGGATTTGATTTATGCACGTGCAGATATTGGAGGTGCATACCGCTGGGATCCTTCGACCGAGACATGGATTCCTTTGCTGGACCATTTCCAAATGGATGAGTACAGCTATTACGGAGTTGAAAGTCTTGCAACTGACCCTGTAGACCCGGACCGTGTTTACATAGCAGCAGGTATGTATACCAATGACTGGCTGCCCAATATGGGGGCAATTCTTCGTTCAACGGATAGGGGAGAAACGTGGGAGAAAACCATTCTGCCTTTTAAGATGGGAGGAAATATGCCTGGAAGATCCATGGGAGAACGCCTGGCAATTGACCCCAATGACAACAGTATTTTATATCTTGGAACTCGATGCGGAAACGGACTGTGGAGGAGTACCGACTACGGTGTGACCTGGTCCAAAGTAACAAATTTCCCCAATGCGGGAACATATATTTACGATCCGAATTTTGATTATACCAAAGATATTATTGGAGTAGTGTGGGTTGTTTTTGACAAGAGCAGCAGTACACCCGGCAAACCTACTAAGGATATATATGTTGGTGTAGCCGATAAGGAAGAGAGCATTTACCGCAGCACAGACGGAGGTGCTACTTGGGAAGCTGTTCCCGGACAGCCTAAGGGATTACTTCCTCATCACGGAGTTTTGGCATCCAACGGAATGCTGTTTATAACTTATGGCGATACCTGCGGTCCTTATGACGGCAACGGAAAAGGTCAGGTTTGGAAGTACAATACCCGTACCGGACAATGGATTGATATTAGTCCGTTACCTTATTCAAGCCAAGACAATCGTTTTTGTTTTGCCGGACTTGCGGTGGACAAGCAGAATCCTGACAATCTTATTGTAACTTCAATGAACGCATGGTGGCCGGATGAATTTATTTTCCGCAGTACTGACGGAGGAGCTACATGGAAAAACATCTGGGAATGGGCATTCTATCCTGAACGTATACTTCATTATGAAATGGATATCTCTGCGGCACCGTGGCTGGATTGGGGAACTGAGAAGCAGCTGCCGGAAATTAATCCGAAGCTGGGATGGATGATAGGTGATATAGAGATTGACCCGTTTAATTCCGACCGTATGATGTATGTTACCGGTGCTACCATCTATGGTACGGACAACCTCACCGATTGGGACAAAGGCGGAAAAGTAAAAATCGAAGTAAAAGCGACAGGAATTGAAGAATGTGCAGTTTTGGATTTGATAAGCCCACCGGAAGGTGCACCGCTTGTGAGTGCGGTTGGAGATATTGTTGGTTTTGTTCATGATGATTTGAAGGTAGGTCCGAAGAAATTCCACGTTTCTTCTTATTCATCAGGTACAGGAATTGATTATGCTGAGCTTGTTCCGAATTTTGTGGCTTTAGTTGCAAAGAGCGATTCCTACGAAATTAAAAAGATTTCCTTCTCTTATGACGGCGGAAGGAATTGGTTTCAGGCACCTAGCGAAGCTCCAAACGGTGTGGGCGGCGGTTCGGTTGCCGTTTCAGCCGATGCAAAATCGGTTATTTGGACACCGGAAAATGCAAGTCCCGCAGTTACGACGGACAACGGAAACTCATGGAAGGTTTGTTTGAATCTCGGTAACGGTGCTGTAGTAGCATCTGACCGTGCGAACGGTAAAAAATTCTATGCTTTCTATAACGGCAAATTCTTCATAAGCACAGATGGCGGATTAACCTTTACCGACACAAAAGCACCGAATCTTCCCGAATCGGTTAATAAAGTAAAAGCCGTACCGGGCAAGGAAGGACATGTATGGCTTGCTGCAAGAGAAGGCGGATTGTGGAAGTCCACAGATGGTGGAGCTACATTTGAAAAAATCTCCGGTGTTCAGACTGCACATGTGGTAGGATTCGGAAAAGCAGCACCGGGACAGGATTATATGGCAATTTACATTACCGGTAAGGTTGACGATGTTTTAGGATTCTTCCGCTCCGATGATGCCGGTAAGACATGGGTACGCATCAACGACGACGAGCATGGATACGGCGCTGTTGATACTGCGATAACAGGAGACCCGAGAGTTTACGGACGTGTATATATTGCCACTAACGGAAGAGGTATTGTTTATGGAGAACCGGCTTCAGACCAACCGATACCTACTCCAACCCCAACTCCTGTTAAAGGCAAGGTGGGTGACTTGAATGGTGACGGGAAAGTAAATTCAACAGACTTTAGTTTGATGAGGAGATATATTCTCAAGGAGTTAAACGATTTTCCTGTTGAAGACGATATTTGGGCTGCAGATATAAACAACGACGGAAAGATTGATTCTACCGACTTATCATATTTAAGGAGATATATACTCCGGATTATTACAGAGTTACCCAATAAATAATGAGGACATTGACTATCTAAAATATCGTATTTACCCTGCAAAGATTTCTTTGCAGGGTTTTTTTAAAAAAAGTTCTCAATTTCGAATAAGATTTGGGTTTGGAAGTGGATAATAATGAAGAATATACTTGTGACATTGTATTTAATTATCTAAAGCCTTAAAAAGCAATGCGAAAGAGAAACTTGATGTTTTTTTAAAAGAATCAACAGAATTGCATTAAATGCGTATGATAATATAAAAGAATACTATGAATTTAGGCATTTTACCGGTGAACTTCAAGCTAAGTCCCATAGAGGTAAGTTTCATTCTTTCTACAAACATTACGAAAAATAGGCGATAAATATAGTGTATTGATGTTTTTTGCATTTATTATTAGTAAATCAAGGGGCTGAATCCTGAATGTGGTCAAGGATAAAATCTATTATAAAATTTTTATATCATAGAGTCGTTCTAATATCTTTGGCAATAGTGATACAATTGATTGTCTTAATAAATGTTATATTGAAGTTCAATGACTATTTCGTATTCTTTTATTGGGCAAGCCTCATTATGAGTGTAGTTGCAGTATTCTGGATTGTGAACGGCAAGAGTAACCCCTCTTACAAGATTGCCTGGATTATTCCGATACTTTTGTTTCCTATTTTCGGAGGATTGTTTTACATTTTTTTTTTTGGAGGGAAAAAGCTTAGTAGGTATGAAAAGGAAAAGTTGAGGTCCATTGGGTTCAAAGTAAAAAATGCCCTGGTACCGGACCCAATGGTTTTGAGCGAAATTATGCTCCATGACGACGGTGCGGCTGTTCAATCAAGGTATATTCAAAATATAGCCTACTATCCTCCCCACAAAAATTCTACCGCAGAGTATCTTTCCATCGGAGAGAAAAAATTTGAAAAGCTTAAGGAAGAGCTTAAAAAAGCGGAGCATTTTATATTCATGGAGTATTTCATTATTGAAGAAGGTATTATGTGGAACAGTATATTGGATATACTGGCAGAGAAAGCAAAAAAAGGTGTAGATGTTCGTATTATTTACGACGATATGGCTGTCTCTTGCTTCTGCCGCGAAATTACAACAAAAAGCTTGAGAGCATGGGCATCAAGTGTTGTGTATTTAATCCCATATCCCCGATATTGTCTGCCAGGATAAATAACCGGGACCACCGGAAAATAGCAATAATTGACGGGCATACGGCATTTACCGGGGGCATTAACCTTGCGGACGAGTACATCAATGAAGTAAAGAAGCACGGGTATTGGAAGGATACCGCTATAATGATAAGAGGGGAAGCAGTATGGAACATGACGGTAATGTTTTTGTCCATGTGGGATTATCTTAGTGGAATTGATGAGGATTTTGACAAGTTTCGCTATAAATTCACAATCAAAGACCAAATCTACGATGGGTATTTTCAGCCCTTTTCGGACAGTCCCTTTGACGATGAGACCGTTGGAGAAACGGTTTATTTAAATCTCCTGAACAAAGCAAGGAGATATGTTTATATCACTACCCCCTATCTTGTTATCGATTATAAAATGACGCAAGCATTGGCATCGGCAGCAAAATCCGGAATAGATGTGCGGATTATAACTCCCCATATAGAGGATAAATGGTATGTCCATGCCGTTACAAGGGCAAATTATCGCTTTTTGGTTGAAAGCGGCGTAAAAATCTATGAGTACACACCGGGATTTATCCACTCCAAAACTCTGGTTTCCGATGACGAATATGCAGTTGTTGGCACGATAAATATGGACTACAGGAGTTTTTATCTGCACTTTGAGTGCGGTGTCTGGACATACAAAAGCAAAAGCGTGCTTGACATAAAGGGAGATTTCTTGAGCACCCTTGAGGTGTGTACGGAAATAACAATGGATATGATTAACAAAACAAAATGGTACAAAACCTTGATGGGTACCCTTCTGCGTATTTTTGCCCCCCTTATGTAGAAGATTTACGGAAGTAGTCAGGCTGTAAAGAATATAAACATAAATATTTGTGACAGACAAGTAACAGCACTGATAGGAGCTTCGGGATGCGGTAAATTCACTTATAAAAGACTCTTTACATGATGAATGATCTGATGTCTAATGTTAAAATTACGGGAAATGTTTACTTTGACGGTTTGAACGTCTCCAAGGAGTATGATATAGTGGAATTGAAAAAACGCTATTATTACTTTAAAAAAGTGGTATATAGAGCGTGAAAAAAATCTTTAGGGATTAAGGCGTTATTGATGAACTGGAGAAAAAGATTGAAAGGCGAAAGATTTGAGGACTATAGGCGCAGCTTTAAAGATTATTATTGATGCTTATGTTAAGCAATATATGGAACAAGGCATAATAGGGAGGACAAACTACAGGAAGGTGCAGTGTATGATATGGCAAAAAAGTTAATTTATATAGTTGAAGACGAAAAACATATTCAGGAGCTAATCAGATTTAATCTTGAAGAGAACGGATACGAGGTAGAATGTTTTGAAGATGGGGAAACCATGTTCGAGGTTGCGGAAAGAAAAAAGCCGGATCTCTTTGTTTTGGATATAATGCTTCCGGGTATGGACGGATTTGAAATTTGCAGGCGAATTAAGGAAAACTATGAGCTCAAGAAAACACCGATAATTATGCTGACTGCCAAAAATGACGAGTTGGACAGGGTTTTGGGTCTTGAACTCGGGGCAGATGATTATATTTCAAAGCCCTTTAGTGTCCGGGAATTTATTGCAAGGGTAAAGGTTGCCTTCAGAAGACAGGCGGATTCTTTTGAAAACGACATTAAAAGAGTTAGTGTCGGGAGAATATCGATAGATTTTGAAAGACGGGAGGTCTACAAGGATAGTCAAATAATTGATATGACCTTTAAAGAGTTTGAGCTTTTGAAGCTGCTCATTATAAATAGGGGCAAAGTTCTTTCCCGGGATATGCTCCTTCAGAAAATTTGGGGATTTGACTTTATTGGAGAAACAAGGACTGTGGACGTACACATAAGGTATCTGAGACAAAAGATTGAGGATGACGGCAACAATCCAGTATACATAGAGACTGTAAGAGGTATAGGTTATCGGTTTAGTGATAAAGAGGCTTAGGGAATAGTTATGAAAAAGAAGATTTTTAAATACTATTTGTTTTTAATTCTTATAATTTTATCATTCACAGTTATTTTTATTCCCCAGATTTCGAAGAAGTTTTACACTCGGGAAGTGGAAAACAAGCTGGAAAGTATAGCTTTTTCAATTGAGTATTATTTGTTGAATATAGGCAAAAATCACGAAATTGACTATGACTTTATTGCAAAGGATTATGCCCAAAAGCACAATCAAAATTCCACCTTTGAGGGTGAGGAGCTAAGGATTACCTTTATTAGTTTTGAGGGAAAAGTATTGGGTGATTCTGAGGCAAATTTCAATCAAATGGAAAATCACTTGCTAAGAAAAGAGATTCAGGAGGCCATTAAAGGGAATGTTGGGAAGGATATCCGCAGCAGCAGAACTTTAAAGCTGGATTTACTCTATATGGCAATTCCTGTGGAAGAATTAGATATAATTGTCAGGGTTTCTGTTCCGCTTATTCAGATAAAGAAAATTGACAGATTAATTTGGTTCTATTCCGTATTGATTTTTATTGGGGCTTTGATAATAGCAGTGATTGTATCTTTACGGATAGCAGGACTGGTAATTCGTCCTTTAAACGATATTATTTCGGTATCGAAGGAGATAACAAACGGCAACTATTCCAAAAGAATTGCGCTAAAGTCTAAAGATGAGCTGGGCCAACTTGCCGTCCATTTTAATGAGATGGCTTCAAAGCTTGATAAGACCATATTTGATTTGAATACAAAAAAATAGAGCTGGAGTCTATTGTCGAGAGTATAACAAATGGAATCATTGCAGTGGACAACAATAACAAAGTAATACTGATAAATCCCGCAGCTTCCGGTGTTTTTAATTTGGATGCCGATGCAAAAGTTGTGGGTGACGATATTAAACATCATATCAGAAATAATCAAATAAACCTTCTTTTGAGAGAGGCTATCGAGAAAAACAAACCACTGGAATCGGAGGTTATTATTGATGACAGAGTGCTTTTGGTAAGCACTTCCCCCATTAGACCCAAAAACAGCGACCTTGACAATTCCGGAGGCATTGTATTTATTCAGGACATAACGAAAGTAAGGAAATTGGAGCAGCTTCGAACTGAGTTTGTTTCCAACGTTACCCATGAACTCAAAACACCGATAACATCAATCCGGGGGTTTATCGAGACTCTTAAAAACGGCTCTATCAATAATCCCGTGGTAGCAACAAGATTTCTGGAAATTATCGATATTGAAGCAGAGAGACTTCACGAATTGATTAATGATATTCTATTGTTGTCAGAGATAGAGACAAAGATGAAGGACACCAATCTGGAAAGCTTTGACCTAAAAATCATGGTGGATGACGTGTTTAAAGTTATGGAGAATATTGCAAAGGAGAAGAGCATCAGCCTGATTAACGAAGTAAAGGACGAAATATTTATGAAGGCAAACATAAACCGGATGAAGCAGCTGGTGATGAATCTGGTGGATAACGGAATAAAGTACAACCGTCAAAACGGCACAGTATTGGTTGACGGGCACAGGGAGGAAGGAAAGGTTGTTATTTCTGTAAAAGATACAGGAATAGGAATTCCCCAAGCCCATATACCGAGAATATTTGAACGCTTTTACAGAGTGGACAGGGGAAGGTCCCGTGGTATGGGCGGTACCGGGCTGGGACTTTCAATAGTGAAGCATATTGTGAACCTTTACAACGGAGACATAAAGGTGAATTCCATTGTTGGCGAAGGCACCGAGTTTATTATAAAAATCCCGCACCAGGAATAGGCGCGGGTACTGTTATATAATTTGAGATATTGTGTTGTTTATTATATTTAATATTTCCGGTTTAAAATCATTTATAAAAAAGTGTCCCCCGTCAAATTCAAAGAAATTGCATGATTTGTCGGTACATTCTCTCCATCTGCCCAGAACATCGGGATTGGCAAGCTTGTCCCATTTACCGTTTAATACGGTTATGTCACAGTTTAGCTTAAATCCGTCGTCAGTATGCTTGTATAATTCGACAATCCGGTAATCGGCCCTTATAATAGGCAGGAAAAGAGACAGCAGTTGCTGGTTGCTTAAAATCTCATTATTCATTCCTCCAAATTCCTCAAGCAGCTTTATAAATTCGCTGTCCGACAGTAAATGGTTTTGAGTTTTCGAAATTATAAAAGGAGGCATTCTTCCCGAGAAGAAGACATGCTCCGGTTCGCGCAATTTAAGCATTCTTGCTTTTCGCACCAATTCATAGGCAAGGATGGAGCCCATGCTATGACCGAAAATACAGTAGGGAGAGTCGCAAAGTTCGTTTTGAATCCGTGGGAAAATATCCTCTATGACTTCTTCTATACTATTATATAAAGGTTCGTTAATCCGTCTGCCTCTTCCGGCAAGATCCAACGGTCTAAGTTCTATTTTATCACTCAAATATTTCTTCCAGCCTATGTATGCGGCAGAAGAACCGCCGGCATAGGGAAAGCAAAACAGCTTTATTTTATTCAAGGGTTATTCCTCCAGACATCTATTCGATTTATTTGGCTGCTTAAGAATACAGCACAAATTGATTATACTATAAAAAAATCATTTAGTGAATTTATTTGCCGGAAAGTCTACGGGCGAATAATTCATTTGAAATTGCAGTCTGAAAAATTTCTAAATTGCGAAAGATTTCTATTGACAATTGGAGAAAAATAAATTAATATTTATATTAAGTATATTGATATCCAAAGACAATGAAGGGAAAAAAATGTACTTGATTGTCCCAGAGAGTCGGGTAGGTGGGAGCCGGCACATTAGAGTACATATATAGCTCATCCCGGAGTTTCAATCCTGAAAAAGCAGTAGGGATTGACGTTAACTACGTTACAGTTTGGTACAAATAAGTACCTAAAAATGAGGGTGTGACTTTTATGTCATACCGAATCAGGGTGGTACCGTGGAGAATACCCTTCGCCCCTGCGTATTTTGCAGGAGTGAAGGGTTTATTTAATTTATACAAGTAAATAAATAGTTCCGGAACGTAATTTTTAATTATATTAATAACCGAAAGACGATGAAGGGAAAAAAATGTACTTGATTGTCCCAGAGAGTCGGGGTAGGTGGGAGCCGGCACATTAGAGTACATATATAGCTCATCCCGGAGTTTCAATCCTGAAAAAACAGTAGGGATTGACGTTAACTACGTTACAGTTTGGTACAAATAAGTACCTAAAAATGAGGATATGATTTTTATGTCATATCGAACCAGGGTGGTACCGTGAAGTTGACCCTTCGCCCCTGCACATCTTTGCAGGAGCGGAGGGTTTTTTGCTAAAGAAAAACGTTGAAGATAATTAAAAATAATTGTTTGTTTTAAGGAGGGCATCAAAATGAGAAGAATCAGAATTTTTGACACAACTTTAAGAGATGGAGAGCAAACACCGGGAGTAAATCTTAATATACAGGAAAAAGTAGATATTGCAAAACAATTGGCACGCCTTGGAGTAGATGTTATTGAGCCGGGTTTCCCGTTGACATCTCCGGGTGACTTTGAAGCTGTGCAGAGAATTGCCAGAGAAGTTGAAGGGCCTTATATATGCGGCTTTTCAAGGGCAATTATAAGGGATATTGATGAGACTTGGAAGGCGATAAAAGACGCCCAGAAAAAGTGCTTCCACATTTTTATATCCAGTTCCGACATTCAAATAAAGCATCAGTTGGGAAAAACGGAGAAAGACGTCCTTGAAATTGTAAAAAACACTATATATCATGCAAAGCAGTATACCGACGAGATAGAGTATTCGCCGATGGATGCATCAAGGACCAGAATGGAGTTTTTGTATGAACTTATCGAAGCTGCAATAGACAACGGTGCCACAGTTATAAACATTCCGGATACTGTTGGATATTCCACTCCGATTGAGTTTGGTGAACTTATAAAAAGTATTAGAAGCAATGTAAGAAATATTGACAAGGCTATAATAAGCGTCCATTGTCATAATGACTTGGGTATGGCGGTGGCCAACTCTGTTGTTGCGGCTATGAATGGCGCCCAACAGATAGAATGTACCATCAACGGTGTGGGTGAAAGGGCAGGAAATGCTGCTTTGGAAGAAGTTGTTACCCATATTGAGGCAAAGAAGAATTACTTGGGATTTGAAACGGGAATTGATCTTTCGCAATTGTATAAGACAAGTAAAATTGTTAGCAAATACATGGGATTGCCTATACCGGTGAACAAACCTATAGTTGGTAAAAATGTATTTACCCATGAGTCGGGAATACATCAGGACGGTGTGCTTAAAGAAAGATCAACTTATGAGGTAATCGATCCGAAGGTTGTGGGAAGAGATGACAGTACTATTCTTCTTGGCAAGCACTCGGGAAGACACGCTCTTAAAGTTGAAGCTCAAAAGCTCGGATATGACTTGGATGAGGAGCGTCTCACCAAACTGTTTAGTGATTTTAAAAAGCTTACCGACATCAAAAAGAATATAACTACAGCAGATTTGGAGTCTCTTATAATTGAATCTGCTGCAAAAGCTGTGGAAGAGACATATGTGCTTGAAAAGATAAGAGTTGTGAGCGGTAACATTGAAACACCCAGTGCAAAAGTGGTGGTTAAAGACTCAAACGGGAACATGCTCGAAGCTGAGCAGAACGGAAACGGACCGGTAGATGCTGTTTTCAAAGCTATAAGTTCTGTTATTAAAGAGTCAAATAATCTTACATTGTACAAATACAGTGTATCGGCTGTAACAGAAGAAATGGATTCATTAGGAGAAGTTTCCGTAACCCTTAAGGAGAATGAAAGATTATATACCGGTGTAGGTACACATACCGACATAATTACTTCAAGTGCCATTGCCTACATTGACGCAATTAATAAGTATATTGCCGCAAAAGAGAAAGCAAATAATTAAAAATATAAAAATATAACCTTAATCAAACGCTAAAACTTTTTGAGACGCAAAACCAGCCTTCATATCCACTGTTTTCTTTGACAAAAACGGATGGAATGAAGGCTGGTGTTTCATTTTAAAGTAAAGGATTTCTGTTGTTCATCCATGTTATTATATCTTGTATTACCTCATTCCGGTTGAGTTCGTTCACAAGCTCATGCCTTGCATCCTCATAGAGTTTGTATGTAACATCCTTTATTCCCATTTTTTCATATTGCCTGGCGAGTGCCGGGATGTCGCTTCCCCAGTGGCCTACAGGGTCTTTATCGCCGGAAATGATAAAAATGGGGGTGTTTTTTGGTATTTTTTCTATGTTTTCTTTTCTGTGCACTTCCCTGATACCGCATAAAAACTCATAAAAGAAATTGTTTGAGCGGGGGATGCTGCAAAGAGGGTCGTTTATAAAATTCCGAACTGTTTTTTCATCCCTGCACAGCCAGTCAAAGTTGGTTTTCGGACTGTCGATTCTACTGTTGAAACCTTTAAAAATCATTTTATTTATATAATAACTTTTCTTTCTGTCCACACCTTTATTTATGAGCCTTTTAATTATAAGAATCCCTGCTTCAACAAGGAACTTTTCATAAACTCCGGTTCCTGCCAGAATAGCACCGTCAATCCGGTTGGGATATTCGTAGAGATATTGCCTCAATAAAAAGCTACCCATGCTGTGTCCGAAGAAAAACACCGGGATATGGGGATTTTCTTTGCGGATAATCTCTGTCAGATGCCAAGAATCTTCCACCATCAGATTCCAGCAGTTGTCCCCAAAGGAAGCAGGTTGATTTAAAGCTTTGGCAGTTTTTCCATGGCCCCTGTGGTCGTTGGCATAAACCGCGTAACCGGATTTTAAGAGGTCCTTTGCAAAGTTTTCGTATCTGCCTGCATGCTCTCCGATACCGTGGGCAATTTGAACAATCCCTCTAATAGTGCTTTTTGGAACCCATTTGTAAACGAAAATGTCAATATTGTCTCTGGCCTTAAAGGTAAAGGTTTGAGCAATCATAAGGATACCTCACTGAAATTTTAATTTTCAAAATGCCGGTTCATATATATCAATTTCTATGTTTTATAACCTTTGTTTTTATATTTCCAACGGTTTCAATCAGTTTTTCCCTTGTGTTCATTTCAGGATTGTCAATTACGATATTATAGAGTTCTCTTAGAATTATTCCTATTTCTTTGCTCTGTTCAAAACCCATTGCAATAAGGTCGTCTCCGTTTAGGGCAAGGTCCTTTAGGCTTAGGATTTGTCCTTCTTTCTCAAGATTAAAAAAGATTTCCCTTATTTTTTTCAGTGCGTCAAGTCTTTCATCCAGAAACTTGGGGTTTTGTCCCTTTTTATCTGCTTCCTGAACCTTTAAAAGGTCTAAAAAAATCTCTTTGCCCACAGCGCTTACAGCTTTTCGTACCGACTTGTAATGCGGCTCTATACGCCGGTCGTGATGCTTTACAAGCCTTAGAATTTTGTTTATGGTCTTGTTGTCAAACTTAAGCCTCTTCATAATTTTCTCTGCAATATGCATGCTTTCTTCCGGATGGCCGTAAAAATGGTCAATTCCGTTTTGGTCGGTGGTTTTGACAACGGGCTTTCCTATATCGTGAAAAAGCATGGTCCATCTTAAGACAGAGCTGTTTTCAACATTTGATACTGTTTCTAAAATATGCATTCCCACGTTATAAACATGATAGGGATGATTTTGCTCCGTCTTGAAGCATCTTTCAAACTCCGGAAGTACATACCTAAGAAGGCCTGTTTCTTTCAAAATCAGAAAATTCTTGGGTCTTTCAGAGGTCAATATTTTTGACAGTTCATCCCGGATTCTCTCCGGCTTATTCTTTGTATCAATCGGCAGTTTTCTTTTATGGTCAAAAGAACCGCGCTATCAATTTCAAACCCTAGTGTTGAGTTTAAGCGTATTGCTCTCAACATCCTTAGGGGGTCTTCACGAAACCGGTCTTCGGCAGAGACTACAGCACGTATGATGGATCTTTTCATATCCTGTATACCTGAAAAAGGGTCAATTATACCCTCTTTTGGATGATAAGCTATTGCATTTATTGTAAAATCCCTAAACCCCAGGTCCTCCTTAATAGTAGCAGTTTTGACGGACGATGGTGCTCTGAAAGAGGTAATTTCATAATTGCAGCCGTTTATGACCGCAGTAACCGTTCCGTGTTTAATGCCTGTCTCAATGATTTTGCCGAACATGAGCTTTACATCTTCAGGCTGTGCATCGGTAGCGATATCCCAGTCCGAGGGTTGTTTACCTAAAAGGACATCCCGGACACAGCCTCCCACTATATAAGCTTTAAACCCTTTTTTGTTGAGGGTATCAATAATATATTCCACATCTTTAGGCATATTGATTTCACTTTTACTGTTCATTGCTTTCTCCTCGTGTGAAAAATCTTATATGTAATTATTATACTATATATTTTGCAATAAGCATTTTCATTGACTTCGGATATCGTAAAACATATAAATATTTTTTCACGGGATATTTATATGGTATTCATTTTTTTGTTTCTTGAAATACATATTTTGGTAACCGATGTATACGAAAATAGTTGACTAAAGATTTTAAGATTGCGTTATTTGGTCCAATAATTAAAAAAAGACCCCGTGCATTCCAATGAGAGAAGGGAGAATGCAACGGGATTTAGGGGAGTAACTTTTAATAAAATTACTATAATCAATATACATCAAATTGATAAAAGATGAAACACAACGTGAGAAAATCACAAAATTCGACAAAATATTTAACAAAAAAGCATCAAAACGAAATTATGTTAATTTAGGAAATGTCACAGATAGTTGATTTTTTAGTTAGAAAAAGGAAACTATTGGGTAGTATAATAAACAAAAGTTTAAAAAATTTATTGAAAACTCAAAAATCTTTAAAATTACGATAGGAATTGTGAAACAGCAGGATAAACGAAGAAAAATCCACCAATAAACGTCTTTGAAAGAACGTAAAGACCCTGCAAAAAAAAACCTCATTTATAATGAGGAAATAAGAGTATCAAGAATCTCAATTTAATTATAGCATATATTCATGCTGAGTTCTATAGTTTTTTTCATTTGTGTTACAGAATTATTAAATTTATGTTAAAAATAAAAAGGTTAACGTATCAGCAAGGTTCTTGACTGTTTTTGAAAAAGCTGATATTGTAATCTCAAAGGAATTTGTTTTTTTAGAATTTAACAGGAGTTGAGGCGGTTTATGAACTCTAAAATCAGAGATGAATTGACGGATAAGCTTTTTGAGGCCATTCTGCTCCTTGATAATATAGAAGAGTGTTATGATTTTTTTGAGGATATTTGCACTATTTCTGAAATAAAGGCTCTTGCCCAGAGGCTTGAAGTTGCAAGGATGCTTAGGGAGGGCAAAACATATACGGAGATAAGTGAAAGGACTGGAGCGAGCACTGCCACAATAAGCAGGATAAACAGGGCGTTAAATTACGGTGCGGATGGTTATAAGACCATTCTTGACAGGATGTACAATAAAAAATAAGGGCATTTGCTTAAATGGAAAAAGCTGCATTTTACAATACGGTTGATTATGCTTTTAAAATCGGATATTATTACATTATTGCAATAATAGATATATTAAAAGAAATATAGAGGAAGGTAAAAATGTTCAGAAGGCTTTTTATCAGCTTGCTGATTTTGTCGGCGTTGACTTCGGACGGAACAGTAAATATAGCCGGATATCTGATTGATCTTTATCAATATGACGGGATAGATCCGGATCTTATTATATTGGAAGGCAATATGCCCGAAGAGGTTGCTCTTGAAGATACCGGGGGCAGTGATTTGCTTTATCCCGGTGCTTGTTGCATAACTTATTCGGACAGTTCGGAAGATGACGAAAAAACCAAATATAGTTTTGTGCTTTTTAGCAGTGAATACGATTATAATGCCTTTTTATATATTCCCTCAATACAATGGATGGAAGCGAATAGTCTCTATTTTTGTGTTGACGAGGATATAAGTCTTTATATGTCGGATTTGTCTCCTCCTTGTGTTTAGAACTCATATCGTCGGATAAGGGTACTTTTCTTGAGATTTTAAAGAGGACATTTTAATAGTGTTTATGTGGGGTGGTAGCTTGCTTTATCTAACTGTCATGCTTCTAGCCTTTATTTTAGCGCTGGCAGTCCAAGGAATGGAAGGAAAGTCTTGTGGTTTTTTGATATCAAACTTCGCAAGACGTGGCTGGCAGTGGTTGCCTTTGTCCTGCAGACTGTAACAAGGCTTTTGGGAGTTTGCGGGGTGGAGAGTGCCGTAAAATACAGCTTTATTATTCAGACTTTGGTATTTATTTTATTGTTTCTCTGTTTCTGGTTCAATAGAGAGTATCTCGGCCTGTGTTTTGTCGGTCTTGGAGCGTCCATGAATGCATTGGTAATGCTTATAAACGGCGGAAGGATGCCAGTGAGCTTGAGGCAATGCAAAAGGCCGGTGTTAAGGAAGTAACTGAAATGATTTTGTCCGGCGCTGACAACAAGCATGTAGTTATAAGCAGCACCACAAAGCTTAAATTTTTAGCCGATGTTATATACCTGCCCGGGTTTATCGGAAAAGGAATGGGAGTAGTAAGTATCGGAGATCTGGTTGTGGCATTGGGATTGTTTATATTCATCTTTGAGTTGTTTACGTATCCGTTGATGGCATTAAAAAAGAAAAATGAAAAATAATATATCTGGAGGTTTTTATATGCTTAAAGTATTCGAAAAGATATTTGGAAGTTATAGCGATAGAGAGCTTAAAAGGATTAAGCCTATTGTTGATAAAATAGAAGAGTTGGAACCGGAAATTCAGGCACTGAGCGACGAACAGCTCAAAGCCAAGACACCTGAGTTTAAAAATAGGCTAAGTCAAGGAGAAACTTTGGATGATATTCTTCCGGAAGCTTTTGCAGTGGTGAGGGAAGCTTCAAAGAGAGTTTTGGGGATGAGGCATTTTAGAGTCCAGCTTATCGGAGGAATTGTACTTCATCAGGGAAGAATAGCGGAAATGAAAACCGGTGAAGGTAAGACCCTGGTTGCGACTTTGCCGGTATATCTGAATGCCCTTGAAGGAAAAGGCGTGCATGTTGTTACCGTAAATGATTATCTGGCAACCCGTGACAGTGAATGGATGGGAAAGCTGTATAACTTTTTGGGATTAAGTGTAGGACTTATTGTTCACGGACTTACCAATGAACAAAGAAGAAGAGCCTATAGCTGCGATATTACCTATGGGACCAACAATGAATTCGGCTTTGATTACCTAAGGGACAACATGGTTATTTACAAAGAAGATATGGTGCAAAGGGATCTTCACTTTGCCATCGTGGATGAGGTTGACAGTATTTTGGTGGATGAGGCCAGGACACCTCTTATTATCTCCGGAGTCGGGGACAAATCCACAGACCTTTATTCCAGGGCCGATGCCTTTGCAAGAAGGCTTAAAGTAAAAGTGTTTACGGAGCTGGACGACAAAGAACAGACAGATGATATTGAGGCCGATTATATTGTGGATGAAAAGGCCAATACGGCAACTTTGACAGCCAGTGGAGTGAAAAAGGCAGAAGAGTTTTTTGGTGTTGAAAATCTTTCGGATCCGGACAATATGACCATATCCCATCATATAAACCAGGCGTTGAGAGCCATGGCTCATGAAGAGGGACAGGGACTATGTAGTAAAAGACGATCAGGTAATTATCGTAGATGAGTTTACCGGACGTCTGATGTACGGAAGAAGATACAGCAACGGTCTTCATCAGGCTATTGAGGCAAAAGAAGGGGTAAAGGTTGAAAGAGAAAGCAAAACCTTGGCCAGCATTACATTCCAGAATTACTTCAGAATGTATAATAAGCTGTCCGGTATGACAGGTACGGCTCAGACTGAAGAACAGGAATTTCGCAGCATCTATAACATGGATGTTATTGTAATACCTACAAACCTGCCGGTAGTGAGAACAGACCATCCTGACAGCGTATACAAAAATGAGAGGGGTAAGTTTAATGCTGTCATAAATCAAGTAGTTGAGTGCAACCAAAAAGGCCAGCCGGTGCTGATAGGTACCATATCCATTGAAAAATCCGAGCTTTTGAGTTCCATGCTTAAAAGACGGGGTATTACTCATCAGGTGCTGAATGCCAAATACCATGAGAAGGAAGCTGAAATAATTGCCCAAGCCGGAAAACTGGGGGCTGTTACCATTGCCACCAACATGGCCGGCCGCGGTACCGATATTTTGTTGGGCGGTAATCCTGAGTTCATGGCTAAACAGGAAATGAGAAAGAAAGGTTTTAGTGAAGATATTATCAATCAGGCTACAGGATTCAATGAAACCGATGATTTGGATATTATTGAAGCGAGAAAAGTATTCCGCGAGCTTTATAATGGATTTAAGAAAATTACCGATGCTGAAAGGGAAAAGGTTGTTGAAGCAGGCGGATTGTTTATTATAGGTACCGAGAGACACGAATCAAGGCGTATAGACAATCAGCTTAGGGGACGTGCGGGACGTCAGGGAGACCCTGGAGAATCAAGATTCTATATATCCCTGGAAGACGACCTTATGCGTCTGTTCGGTTCGGACAGACTCATGGGAATGGTAGAGGCTCTGGGCTTGGAAGAGGATCAGCCTATTGAGCATAAGATGCTGACCGGCGCTATTGAAAACGCGCAAAAGAGAGTGGAAGGCAAGAACTTTGCCATAAGAAAGAATGTCCTCGAGTACGATGATGTTATGAACAAACAGAGGGAAATTATCTATCTCAGAGAAGAAAAGTAATTAAACGGTGAAAACATTAAGGAAAGCATCATAAAGATGATGCAGGGTATAGCAGACAATATTGTAAATCTGTTCTGCAGTGAAAACCCCCATCCGGATTTCTGGGATTGGGAAGGCATAATCTCTTATACTGAGAAGGCTTATGTTCCGGAAGGAACCTTGAACTTCTCCAGAGAAGAGATGGAAGATCTTAATAAAGAGAAGCTTAGAGAAAAAATACTCGACAGCATGCTCAAAAGATATGAGGAAAAAGAACAGGAGTTCGGCACAGAGCTTATAAGGGAGCTGGAAAGAGTTGTTCTCTTGAGAGTGGTGGACCAGAAATGGATGGATCATATTGACGACATGGAACAACTGCAGCATGGGGTAAGGCTTAGAGCCTATGGACAGAAAGACCCTGTCATAGAGTATAAGTTTGAAAGCTTTGAGATGTTTGAGGAAATGAACAGAAATATTCAATCGGATGTGGTAAGAATAATACTCAATACGCATATTGACCGCAACCGCATGCCGCAGCGTGAGAAGGTGGCAGAACCGGTAACAGCCTCTCACGGAGTAGATGTGAAAAAGCCTGTGGTAAGGAAAAGCAAGATTGGACGAAACGAGCCTTGTCCATGCGGCAGCGGAAAAAAATACAAAAAATGTTGCGGAATTGATGATTAGTCTTAACTTTTAGAGAAGCAAGGCAAAAGGGGTTTTGCAAAAAAGGCATAAACCCCTTTTTGCAAAGCTTTAGCGGCGAGAGGTATAAATTTTAAATGGAGGAGCAAATTATGAACTATGAACAGGCGTTGGAATATATCCATGGGACCTATAAATTTGGAATTAAGCTCGGTCTTGACAACATTCGGAAACTACTTGAGCTGATGGACAATCCTCACAAGAAACTTAAATACGTACATGTTGCCGGGACGAACGGAAAAGGCTCAACAGTTGCATTCATCAGCAGTATATTAAAAGAGTCGGGCTATAAAGTTGGCATATATACCTCGCCGTATATTGAACGTTTTACAGAAAGGATTAAAGTTAACAATGATGAAATTTCAAAGGAAGATTTGGCAAGAATCACCCGTTATGTAAAGGAAAAGGTTGAGCTGATGATTTTAGAAGGAGGAAATCATCCTACCGAATTTGAAATAGTAACGGCAATTGCTTTTCAATATTTTTATGAAAAAAACTGCGACATTGTTGTTCTGGAGGTAGGGCTTGGAGGCAGGTTTGATTCTACCAATATAATAGATGCTCCTTTGACGGCAGTTATAACCACAATAAGTTATGACCATATGGCGCAGTTGGGAGACACGCTGGATAAAATAGCTTTTGAGAAGGCTGGAATTATAAAAGACGGCACCGATGTAGTTCTGTATCCTCAAGTGCCGGAAGCCGGCAGAGTTTTTGAAGATATCTGCCGCAAAAAAGATGCCCGGCTCCACAGAATGTCTTTTGAGTCTATAAACATGAAAAACGTTTCGATAGAGGGACAGGAGTTTGACTATGGGCGGTTTAAGTCTTTAAAGATAGGACTTTTAGGAGAGCATCAGGTAAAAAATGCTGTAGTGGCTCTCGAAGCGGCTTTGATTTTGGAACAAAAAGGCTATGACAGAATTTGCGAGGATTCGATAAGAAAAGGACTGGCTTTTGCAAAATGGCCGGGAAGGCTTGAAATTCTTAGAAAAGAACCGATATTTTTAATTGATGGGACTCACAATCTTGAAGGAGCCCAAACTCTTTCAAGGTTTTTGAAAACATATTTTCCCTGCAAAAAAATAGTATTTATTATGGGTGTTTTAAAAGATAAGGATTATAAGTCAATAATTGAGGTATGTGCACCTCTTGCAGAGGATATAATTACTGTGACACCCAATAACGATAGAGGTTTACCTGCCAAAGAGCTGGCACAAAGTCTGGAAGGCTATTGTAAAAATGTATTAATTAGTGATACAATTGTAAATGCAGTGGAAAAAAGTCTCAAGATTACTCCAAAGGACGGACTGATTTGTGCCTTTGGCTCGCTATATTATATTGGTGAAGTGCGAAGCATGTTATTAAGCCTCGAATAGTGGATTGGGCAAGTTATAAAGCATAAAAATTAATGCGGGGGTTAATTTTATGATGGATTTTAAAAATGAGCTTCAAAATTATTCAATGATTGATTTGGATAGGTTATCCGAGACCAACCCGAACATGCCTGATAATATTAAAAACTCTATACAGCTTTATAATAAAGCTTTAGAGGATTTTCGTGCAAAAAGCGAGGATATTGCCATAATAGAGCTTAAGAAAGCTATTTCTTTAAATCCTGATTTTCATGAAGCAATGAATTTATTAGGTATATTTTATATGTATATCGGAGAGAACGATAAAGCTGCAGAGACTTTTCAAAAGGTTATAGATGCTGAAAAGAACAGTGTAATGGCAATAAAATATTTAAAGGAAATTGACTCTAGTTATGAACCTATTGCAAATAAAAAGGAAAAGAGCAGAAAGGCAAAGGAAAAAAGAGGAAGGAGCAGAGGGGCAAATCAGCTTTCGGAAGGAATTGTAAATAGAAGCACCACCTCTTTTTCTCTTAAGAAACTGTTGAAAATTTGGGAATACAAGCCCATGGATACGGCAAGATTGTTTATAGGACTTTTAATCGGTGCTCTGCTGGTTTTCCTCCTAAGTTACAAGTATTATTTTAGGGAGGAAAATAATGAGCAACTAAATCAATTAACGGCACAATACAATGATCTTATTGAACAAAGGGATGAAATCGAGCGAAAGTACAATGAATTAAATGAAAAATATCAGGGATTAAACGGTACATTTGAAGAGGTGAAAAAACAGGTTGACTATTATATGAACGCTTCAAAACTCCTTCAAATTGAGAAACATGCTTCTCAAAACCAATATCGCGAAGCGGCGGATCTGATATTGCTATTGAAAAACACCAACTTTACAGGGGTAGAAAAGGAAAAGTTCGACAAGTTGTCTCAGGATGTTATGCCTAAAGCTGCTCAAAATGAGTATAATCAAGGAAGGGAATTGTACAATAGAAAGAATTATCAGGAAGCTGTTGAGAAATTTGAAAGGTCTCGCTCTTATAGTGATAATTGGAGATATGCGGTAAATAATCTATATTATCTTGGAGTGTGCTATCAGGAACTAAATAACAACACAAAGGCTTTGGAAATATTCCAGGAAGTAGTCAGCAAATATCCTGCAACTTCCTATGCAGGATACTCAAACGACCGTATAAATTTTATACGGAGCAGCCAGCAGTAAAGACGGTTAATATTTATTGATTTTAAATAATATATATAACATAGTTATATTCCTTTGAAAGGCAAATCTAGCATGAATGAAGACATAAGGCTGGCAAATCTTGTATTGGGAGGCGGAGGAGTACGGGGCATTGCATATATAGGAATGTATGAAGTGGCAGAAGAGAAAAGTCTCTATTTCAAAAATATTGCCGGGGTATCTGTAGGAGCCTTGGTAGGTGCTTTTATCGGTGCCGGATACAATTCTGTAGAATTAAGAAGAATTCTGTATGATTTTGATTTTGAAAAAATAAAGCTAAGGGATATTTCCCGGGAAATACCGGCGGTTAAAAAATATATGGAATATACTTCCAGAAATACGTTTCAGAGGGATAAAAGCTTTAAAACCTTTCTAAATATGCGTTGGGCAGAAAGTGATAATAATTCAGCAAAGAATTATAGATTTTTTGAAACAGATGAGGAATTTACCGGGTACAGAAGGGACCTTTTAAAGAATATTGTAACCTACAGTAAACAAGGGAGCCTCTTTGACGGAGACTATCTTGAAGAATGGGTATATAAAATACTGAGAAAAAGAGGCATAAAAACCTTTGCGGATTTGAGATTGGGCAAACCCGACTGGTCAAATCCCAACGGGTACAAGGTCAGAATGACGGCAGTGGATGCAAACCGCGGGAGGATTGTGGTTCTTCCGGATGATATTTCCTATTACGGCATTGACCCGGACCGGCTTGAAGTCGCAAAAGCTGTGAGAATGAGCACAAGTGTTCCCTTTGCTTTTAAGCCGGTGGAAGTCTTAAAAAAGGATGGCAGCAGTATAAAAAAGCATTACTTGATTGACGGCGGAGTATTGGACAATTTACCCATATGGCTTATCCAACCTTCCATGTCAATTCCGTTGATTGCCTGCGAGTTAAAGGGAAAGGAAAAATTGATTAATGTTATGACTCCTTTTAACATACTAAAAGGACTTATATCTACTGTACATGATTTCGGAGTCCCTGACATAAAGCACTACAAAAACAGCTATCTTGTAAGAATATATACAGGGGACATTTCTTTTTTGGATTTTGAACTTAGCGACAAGGAGAAAAAATATCTGATTGATGCCGGAAGGTTGGCTGCACTTTATACATTTCAAAGGGTTTTCCGGCCAAAATACATGCAAAGATGCGGCTTATTTTGTGTCCTAAGAAGGATTTTGGGATTGCATAGTTGATTATAGTTATTTTAAAGATTTGTAGAAAATATTCTTTATTTTTTTTCAAATTTATTATATTATTAAAATTAGTGAACAACCTGCAGAACCGTTTAATAATGCATATATCTTGGGGTTTATAAATAAGTTACCGGCTTGGTTTATCATTTGTATTGTGATTCCACACGTATTTAGCTTTGTTATTACAATGATAGAATTGCTTTATACAATTTAGAATATTGACGATCTACAATATATGGGAGGAAATAAAATGTATTATGAAAGTACACGAGGGGGATTAAAGTCCGTATTATCTGCTGAGGCAATAAAGAGAGGTATAGCGCCTGACGGCGGATTGTTTGTTCCCGAAGAAAAAATAAGTCTTACCGATAGTGAAATAAGCGCCATGGCTGATATGAGTTATCAGGAAAGGGCGTTATATATATTGAAGCACTTTCTTACAGATTATTCCGATGAAGAAATAGCGGATTGCGTTTACAGTGCTTATACCGATGAAAAGTTCGATGACAAAAGAATAGCGCCATTGGTCCAACTCAATGAAAACGTTAACATTTTGGAGTTGTGGCATGGACCTACATGTGCGTTCAAGGACATGGCTCTTCAAATCCTGCCTCACTTCCTTGTGAAGGCAGTCAGAAAGACCGGAGAGACCAGTGAAATCGTAATTTTGGTTGCAACTTCCGGAGATACCGGAAAAGCCGCTTTGGAAGGGTTTAGGGATGTTGAAGGCACAAGAATAATTGTGTTTTATCCTCAAGACGGTGTGAGTCAGGTTCAGAAGATGCAAATGGTTACCCAGGAGGGAAAAAATGTTTACTCCATAGGAGTGGAAGGAAATTTTGACGATGCTCAAAGCGGTGTAAAAGCGATTTTTACCGATGAAAGCCTTATGCAGAAAATGGCTCTGGGGAATTTTAAATTTTCATCGGCCAATTCCATCAACTGGGGAAGACTTGTGCCTCAGATAGTATATTATTTTTCTGCATATGCGGATATGTTAAAGAACGGTGAAATAAAAAAAGGAGACAAGGTTAACTTTGTTGTACCGACAGGAAACTTCGGAAATATTCTTGCAGCTTTCTATGCTATGCAGATGGGGCTTCCTGTAAACAGGCTCATTTGTGCTTCCAACGACAACAATGTTTTGACCGATTTTATCAATACGGGAGTATATGACAAGAACAGGGAGTTTAAGAAGACCATTTCACCGTCTATGGATATATTGATATCAAGTAATCTCGAAAGACTCCTCTTTGAGTTAACCGGGCACGATCCTTTGCCGATAAACAATTGGATGAACAGCTTGAAAGAAACCGGAAAGTATAGTGTTGATTATGCAGTGAAGAAAAGGATATCGGAAGTTTTCTGGGGTGGATATTCAAGTGAGGTCGAGACATTAAAGACCATAGAAGCAATATATAAGGAATACGGATATGTCATTGACACCCATACAGCTGTAGGTGTTGATGTGTACGATAAATATGTAATTTCAACCGGTGATATGACAAAGACGGTTATTGCATCGACGGCAAGCCCCTTTAAGTTTAACGAGAGTGTAGTAAAGGCAATTTTGGGGGATGAAACATTAAAGGGCAGGACGGAATTTGAACTTCTTGAGATTCTATCGAAGGAGTGCAAGCTTAAGATACCGGAAGGATTGAAAGATCTGGATAAGAAGCCTGTTCTCCACAAGCAGGTTTGTAGCAAATCCGATATGAAACAGCAGGTTGAAGGAATTCTCGGTCTGTAAAAATTGATTATATTTCGTTTCACCAAAAGGCGAAACCCGAATCCAATCAAGATTTCATTTATACTGTAAAGTAATCGTAGCATGGCATTTCGTGTTTTTTTCTAAAATCTCAATCAATTACACCTCCTCTTTCATAGATTAATATTTAGAGGGAATTAATAAAGATTGTTTTTTAAGAATATATAAAAAAAATATATATAAATATAAATAAAAAGAAAAGAAAGAATAGAGGTGTTGTGCAGGATGCAGAAGACAAAAATACTAGTTGTTGATGACGCCTTTTTTATGAGGAAACTTTTGGGCAATACCCTGATGGATATTGGGTATAGCAATATTGAGTTTGCCCAGGACGGTTATGAAGCTGTTGACAAAGCCAGAGAAATGCAGCCTGAGGTTGTTACCTTGATGTTTCAATGCCCGGTATGGATGGGCTTGAGGCAATCAAGAAAATTTTACAGGTGAGCTGCGACAGTAAAATAATAATGGTGTCGGCAGTGACCTCTGAGAAGGTAATACGGCAGGCCATAAAACATGGGGCGGTAGGTTATATTCCGAAGCCCTTTAGCCGAAAGGATGTGGAAAATGGCCTTAAACAGTATATACATACATAAGTGAAGGATGACTAGTACCGAAAATTCATGGGCGCATTTATATATATAATCAAAAATGCGCCCATTTTTTAGCCTCTTGGAGCGAAATGAAATTTTAATAACTTTTACTGTATAAAAGGATGTATCTTTACATCATCATCTATAAACTCCAACTGTCTTTTTGGTGCTTCTTCGTCCACATATATAATCTCCTTAAAGGATATGGAATCCAAAATGTCAAATACCATTTTGACATCCCCGTACTCCATCTCAGGGGTTACAGATATTTGCTCCGTGCCGTTTAAAGCGTTGTAGTAGTTTAGGAGCTCATTATAGAATCCTCTTTCAGGGATAAAGTTTACATGCTCTGAAGTCCCGTCATGATATGACACATTTATTATTCCGCATGTTTTATCTTCAAGGTATATTTCGCCTTTGGTGCCGAAGATTCTGAAACCTACCGCGGGCTTTTGAGTCTCAACGCCAGACGGATAGTACGTATAATAGCCTATAACGCCGTTTTTAAAGAGAATATGGGTGTTTACCGACACATAGGGGTTATAATCTTCTGACTGCGGTTTTCCGAAGGCTTGCACACATTCGACCGCTCCGAAAATATGCCTCATTGCCGCAATATCATGCAAAGCAGCATCTAGAAAAGCACCCCCGAAAAATTTGGGATGCTGTCTCCATTCGGTGGCAGCAAAGGTATCCTTTGTCATTTCGCAAGGGAAACAGGATATGTTGTTCTTTATAAAATATACCACATCTCCGATTTTTCCGCTGTTTACTATATCCCTGATTTTATTATTTTCGTCGCTGTATCTGTAGTTTTCGGCTATCATAATCTTGACATTGTACTTTTTTGATAGCTCCAGATATTTTTTTGCATCTTCTCTGTTTGATGCAAGAGGTTTTTCGCAAATAAAGTCCCTGCCCGTTTTTGCAACTGCTTCCGAAACCGAATAGTTGGATTCAATAGGAACAAGGATGTCTACTGCATCGATATCCTGTCTTTTTAGCATTTCATTGTAATCATCGTAAACCCTGTCCATACTTAAGTTTATTTTTTTGCAAATTCTTCGGCATCTTCGCGGGTCCTATTGCATAGTGCAACTATTTCATATTTATCTCCAAGTTCTTTAATAGCGGGATAATGAAGCCTTTCCCAGGCCAATCCCGTACCTATTACAGCAAGACGAATTTTTTTCATTTTTTATCTTCCTCCGTGTTGTTTTACTCGGATACTTTACTTTTGTTTTGCTTTTTATTTAAGTGCTTCAGCACCTTAATCATATTATTTCGGATATAAATCTAATTTATTCGAAGGGTATTGGAACTTATGAAGTTTAAAGTTCAATAATCGTAGTAAATATTATCTGTAATAAATCTTGCGAAAAAGTCGATATATTTATTGAAGCATGCAAATATTTGTAATTTACATAATCATAAACGTACTCGGTTTCGCTTTACGGTATGTAAATTTCTGCAGCGTGGATTTGGGCTTTGAGGGAGGGTAAAGTGTGAGAAAAGCCAAACTTGAAAAATCCTCGGACATTAAGATAATCGTGGTTGATGACGAAAAAGGGATATTGGATTCGTTGTCGGTAATTATAAAGCGTTTGGGATACCAGTATGAAGGAGTGAATAATCCGCTTGAAGCAATTGAGAGAGTCCGTGAAGAAGAATTTGATCTTATGATACTGGATTTTTTAATGCAACCCATACTGGGGGACAAAGTGGTGGAAGAGATAAGAAAATTCAATAAAGACATATACATTCTGCTTTTAACCGGTTACAAGGATGCAGCACCTCCACTTAAGGCAATAAAATCCCTTGATATACAAGGATATTGTGAAAAAGCGGATAATTTTGACCAGTTAATACTTTTAATAGAATCTGCAGTCAAATCAGTTTATCAAAAAAGAACCATTAAGAATTTTAAAGACGGTTTGAATAAAATTCTTGTTACAGTACCGGATATATACCGGCTTAAGTCAATAAACGAATTACTTGAAGAGATTCTTGGCCATATAATGTCTTTTGCCCATTGTAAAAATGCGTTTATTATTATTGACAACCTTATATGGAGCGGCAAAAATGAAAGCTTGTTTAAAGGAATTGGAACTTATGATGTGAGCCTGGATAAGTTTATAGAAATGCTGGAACCGTCTTTTTTGGAAGAAATGGGACGTACCAGGACTTTGAAACAGGTGGTCTATCTTGAAAATGGAATTATTCTTCCTCTTATGAGCGACACTATCCAGACCCTTGGGGTTGTTTACCTGGAAACGAATAAGATTCCCGTTGAAATGGAGCTTCTCAGGATATATGCAACCCAGGCGGCAACATCAATAAATAATGTTTACCTTCATTCAATAGTAAGCATGAAAAACGATGAACTGGACAGGACGTACAACGAGCTGAAGCAAAGGTACTTGGATGCGATACAGGTTTTACGTTTGACAGTTGATGCAAAAGATGTGTATACGAGGGGACATTCCGACCGGGTAGCATATTATGCCGTTAAGATAGGCAAAAGTTTCAATCTGGACGAAGAATCCTTGGAAAAGCTCAAAACAGCAGGTATATTCCACGATATTGGAAAAATAGGAATCGCCGACGACATTCTTTTTAAGACCGACAAGCTGAATGAAAGTGAATATGCGGAGATTAAAAAGCATCCTATAAAAGGGGCTAACATATTATCGGCGGTTTCCATGTTTAAGGATATAGTTCCTTTAGTGAAATATCATCACGAAAGGATAGACGGGCGCGGTTATCCCTTTGGACTTAAGGGAGATGAAATACCTTTTCTTGCAAGAATCATATCTGTAGCAGATGCCTTTGATGCTATGACTTCCGACAGACAATACAGGTCTAAGCTGGATTTGGCTGAGGCGAAAAATCAGATTATAGCCAATTCCGGGACTCAATTTGATTCCGATGTGGTAGAGAAGTTTTTTGGTATTGCTGAATGACTACGACGCTATGCAAAAAGAGATAGAGGATACCTTTAAATCAAAAGAGTATGGTATTTGATTAGAAATGTTTCTTTATAATAGATTCTTTTAAAATGCAATTGGAGAAAGTGGTGTCAAATATGGGAAAATACCCCGTTTGTGGGGTGTTTTTTTGTTTATTAAATTTTTAACAAACCTCTTGAATTTATTTTTTGGTTATGATACTATTACACAATAGAAATACACTTGTTCACCGTACAAGGACACGGAGGGAGTATGAAAAAAGCATCAAAATATTATTTGGTGGATGCTTCAGTTTTGCCGGAGGTTTTCTAAAGGTTGTTGAAGCAAAAAAGATATTGTCCAGCGGAGCAATCAAAAATGTAAATGAAGCTGTCCGTAAAGTAGGTATCAGCAGAAGTGCTTATTATAAGTACAAAGACTATATTTTTCCTTTTTATGAAACTTCACAGGGAAAGGTTATAACTCTTTTTTTTACAGTGGAAGATTATGCCGGAATCCTGTCAAGTATTATAAACAGGATTGCCGATTCAAAAGCAAACATTATAACTATTAATCAGAACATACCTATAAACGGTTTGGCGGATGTTACCATTACTATCGAGACAGGCCAGATGATAAGGGAGATAAAAGACTTACTGGATGATATAAGCAGTATAGAAGGCGTAAAAAGACAAGAGATACTTGCTAGAGAATAGAGGGGGTTTTTTATGATTAATATAGCAGTGTTGGGATATGGAGTAGTCGGCTCCGGAGTTGTGGAGATTATAAAGAAGAACAGCGTCAGCATCTCAAAGAAAGCAGGTCAGGAGATTTGCGTAAAAAAGATACTGGATATAAGGAATTTTCCGGACAGTCCTGAGCGTGATTTGTTTACAATGAATTCGGAGGAAATTTTCGATGACCCGTCCATAGGAATAGTGGTTGAGACTATCGGAGGGATAGGTGCTGTATACAAATTTACAAAGGAGGCTTTAAGCAGAGGAAAAAGTGTTGTAACCTCAAACAAGGAGTTGGTTGCAACCCATGGCCCCGAGCTTTTAAAGCTTGCAAAAGACAATGGGGTAAACTACCTGTTTGAAGCAAGTGTGGGAGGAGGAATTCCCATTATCAGGCCTCTGAACCGCTGCCTTGCTGCAAATGAGATACACAGTATATTTGGAATACTGAATGGAACTACAAACTATATATTGACCCAGATGAAAAGGCAGGGAAAAGATTTTGACGAGGCATTAAAAGAGGCTCAGAATAAAGGATATGCAGAAGCGGATCCTACTGCGGACATCGAAGGGCATGATGCCTGCAGGAAAATTGCGATACTTTCATCCATTGCATACAATGAATTTGTTGATTATAAAAAATACATACGGAAGGTATAACAAAGATAAGCCTTGCGGATATGAAATATGCCGAAAGCATGGATTCAACCATTAAACTTGTCGCTATGAGCGAAAAA
This sequence comes from Acetivibrio straminisolvens JCM 21531, assembly GCF_000521465.1. Lineage (GTDB taxonomy): Bacteria > Bacillota > Clostridia > Acetivibrionales > Acetivibrionaceae > Hungateiclostridium > Hungateiclostridium straminisolvens. Next base: position 17,279 of record NZ_BAVR01000004.1, on the reverse strand, counting down.
ATAGGGGACGGCATTATGACAAGGGTAACTCCTGCTATAGTAAAAAGCAGCAATCCCCTTTACAATGTTGAGGATGTTTTTAATGCGATTGTTGTAAAGGGCGATGCAATTGGAGAAGCAATGTTTTACGGTCCGGGGGCAGGAAAGCTTCCTACAGCAAGTGCTGTTGTGGCAGACGTAATTGAAATTGTGAAGCATTGGGGTACCAGCAACAACTATGACTGGGTTGTAAAAGACGGCGGCAATGTTATTGATTTGGGAGATACCGGGACAAGGTATTTTGTAAGGCTGAAAGTGGAAGATGAGTTTGAGGCAAGAAAAGCGGTGGAGAATACTTTTGGAAGTGTTGAATGGGTAAAAACGTGTGATGTAAGTGAGAAGGATGAAGTGGCATTTGTTACTGCCTGCGGTTTGGAAAAAGACCATTGCAATTCTCTTGAATCGCTTAAGGGAAATAAGGCTGTAAAGCATGTGGCAAATACCATAAGAGTCTTGGATTAATATTATTACCGGTGTATATTAACATAAGCAAAGTTAGATAATTATAATAATAGTAGGAATAATTATTTTGTGTTTCTAGCTAAGTTTTGCATAAATTTAAATTGGAGGTTTTTATTATGAAAGTTGCTAAATTTGGCGGTTCGTCACTGGCGGATGCGAATCAGATTAGAAAAGTGTGTGATATTATTTTGAGTGACAAGGACAGAAGACTGATTGTCGTTTCTGCTCCGGGTAAGCGCAATAAGGAAGATACAAAGGTTACAGACCTTTTAATTGCCTTGGCAGATAAATATTATAAAGAAGGAAAAGCTGATGCTGAACTTCAGGCTGTTATTGATAGATTTGACGATATTGTAAAAGGGCTTGAGCTTTCTTCTGATGTTACACAAATGGTTGCCGATGACCTGAAAAAACGTCTTGAATGCAGTAACGGCGATAAGGATAAGTTCATGGATACCATGAAGGCGGCTGGAGAAGACAACAATGCAAAAGTGGTTGCTGCGTATCTTATAAGCAAGGGGATTAATGCAGAGTATGTAAATCCCAAAGATGCGGGACTTTTGCTGAGTGAGGAATACGGAAATGCGCGGGTATTGCCGGAGTCATATGAAAATTTGAAACTTTTAAGAGAAAGAAATAAAATAATGATTTTCCCGGGCTTTTTCGGATATTCAAAGAAGGGGGATGTGGTTACATTCCCAAGAGGAGGTTCGGACATAACAGGGGCAATATTGGCTGCAGCGGTAAAGGCTGATGTGTATGAGAACTTTACCGATGTTGACTCGGTTTTTGCTGCGAATCCGAATATTATAGACAATCCAAAACCGATTTCAACTTTTACATACAGAGAAATGAGGGAGCTTTCCTATTCCGGTTTTTCCGTGCTTCATGAAGAGACCCTTGAGCCGGTGTACAGAATGGAGATTCCTGTATGTATCAAAAACACCAACAATCCGTCTGCACCCGGAACTACCATTGCGCCGACAAGGAAACTGGACAATGGGCCCGTTATCGGAATAGCAAGCGGTACCGGCTTTTGCAGCATTTATATAAGCAAGTACATGATGAACAGAGAAATTGGCTTTGGTAGAAAAGTACTTAGTATTTTGGAAGATGAAGGACTGTCCTATGAGCATATTCCTTCCGGGATTGATAATATGTCTATTATAATCGAGCAAAAGCAGCTTGATAAAGTTAAGGAAGAGCGTGTTGTCAAGAGGATAAAGGATGAATTGAAGGTTGATGACATAAAGATAGAATATGACCGTGCCCTGGTTATGATTGTCGGAGAAGGCATGATGAGCACGGTGGGAATTGCGGCAAGAGCTTGCAGTGCTTTGGCAAAAGCAAATGTAAATATAGAAATGATAAATCAAGGTTCATCGGAAGTAAGCATGATGTTCGGTATAAAGGCTGAAGATAATGTTAAAGCAGTAAAGGCGCTGTATGATGAGTTTTTTAACTAAACTTGCTGAGTTTGAAGGGCTGTGACGTGAGGTCACGGTCCTTTTTTAGCATTAATAAAATTATAAAATTTATTGATAATAACCGTGATAAAAATAATGGAAGCACTAGGAGCTGAAAAAACTAATAAATTGAAACTTGAAATAGCTGGTGATATAATTATTATAAAATGAATTGATGTAGGAGTGAGGTCATTGAGAATAAAAATATCGCCGGAAGATATGACCAGGGTGGCAGATAATCTAAAAAATTTGTCAGATAAATTTGATGATATAATACGAGACATAAATAGTATAGTGAAGTCTATTGACTGGGAACTAAGAAGCAGAGAAGGAATAGATCAAAAAGCATCGGATGCGATTAAATCTGCCAAAAAAATATCCGGTGGCCTTGATTTGATGGCAAAGGATCTTGAATTTGCCAGGGACAGTATGATTGAGGAGGATAAAAAAGCATCAAATATTACTAGTAAAATGAAGAGTGCGGCCTTTGGTGCTTCTGTGGCAGCAGTCTCTGCCGGAAAAGTGAATGCTGCTAATGTAAATTATACATCAGACTACAAAAACTTAGGTCCCGGACGTGCAAGCTGCCCGAATACATTCGTTGGTGACCCTATAAACGTAACAACGGGAAACTTTTATGTAACCAAAAAGGATATTCAAATACCTTCAAGAGGTATTGCTCTTGAGATAAGGCGATATTATAATTCCATTGACAAAACCTACGGAATTTTGGGCAAGGGCTGGAGAATAGGATACGAAACCAGCCTTATGAATATAGAGGATAGTCAGGATATATTGGTGGTGTATCCCGACGGAAGCATTAACATTTTTGAATATAATGAAAAAGACAGCAAGTATACGGCTCCACGGGGAGTTTTTGATATACTCCGAAAGAATGAAGATGAAAGCTATGCATTGAAACTTCATGATGGAACTACCTACAGATATGACAAATCCGGAAATCTTATATCAATAAGTGACCTCAACGGTAATTCAATTTACATAAAATACGATAACCAGGGCATGATTTCATCAGCAGTATCCCCGGGCGGAAAATTCTTGGCTTTTTTATATGACGGAGCAAGATTGAGAAAAATAGCCGATCACACGGGAAGGGAAATAACTTACTCCTATGATAAATCCGGCAATCTCACACAAGTAAGATATCCTGACGGAGGAGTTCTTAAATATGGATATGACACAAAAGGCATGATATCCATAACCGACCAAAACAAAAATACATATGTTCGAAATACATACAACGAAGCAGGCAGGGTTATAAAGCAGCTTGACTATGAAGGAAACGAGCTGATTATAGAATACTACCCGGAAGAATGCAAGAATATATTTAAATGGCAAAAAAGCGGTATAACCCGTACATACAAATATAACGAAGAAAAGCAGCTTACGGAAATCATATACGATGACGGTACTAAAGAAATATACACCTATGATGAAAATAAAAACAGAAGCAGTATAACTGACAGAAATGGCAGGACAAAGCGGTTTAAGTATGATGAAAGGGGAAATCTGACGGCAGAAATAATGCCGGAACCCTTCAACTACACTATAAGATACAGCTATGATGAGAACAACAGAAGAACGAAAATCAGTACTCCGGCAGGCGGCCTTGCAAGATTTGAGTATGATGCAAAAGGAAATCTCCTAAAACGTATTGTAAAAATAGACGGCAGCAATAATTCTGAGACTGTATATACATATGACGAATTCGGAAGAGTTTTGACAATTACAGATGCCGAGAATAACACTACATCTTTCGAATATAATGATGAGGATATAAACAAGCCTTCAGCAATAACAGATGCGGAAGGAAACAGATATACCTATGATTTTGACGCCGTCGGAAGAGTTTTGGCAATAACAACCGGCTACGGAACAGTAAAATTGAATATAATGAGCTGGACAAGGTGACAGGCCTGATTGATGCGGAAAATAACAAGATCAGGATTAAATATGATGCCGTCGGAAACATGGTTGAAGTAATTACTCCCGAGCAATACGCAGAAAAAGGTGATAAGGGGAAAGGTTACACCTTTGCGTATGATGCAATGGACCGGATGATAAAGCAGATTGACCCATTGGGAAATGTATTTTCGGTAAAATATGATGAACACGGAAATAAAATTAAGGAAGTTAACCCTAATTATTACAATAAAGAGGTAGATGACGGCATAGGAATTGTCTTTAAGTATGACTCCAACCATAGGCAGATAAATACCGTTTTCCCTGATGGAAGTAAGTCCAGAATAAAATATGACCTCGAGGGAATATAATAAAAACCATATTGCCGCGCGATTACAATGAGGAAACCGATGATGGCCCTGGAATGCAATTTATATATGATGAAATGAACCGAATTGTTAAGATTCTTGACCCGAATGGAAATGTATTTGCAAAGTATGTCTATGATGAAGACAGCAGGGTAATAAAAGAAATTAATGCAAAGGGATACGGAAGCGCAGACAATGATGAAGAACGCTGGGGCACATTGTTTAAATATAATCTTGCCGGATGGCTGGTTGAAAAAAGGACTCCGCTTCAAAATATAGATGGGCAGGTCTTTTACAATGTGACAGAAAATGTTTATGACAGAAACGGCCGGATTGTACAGCAAAAAATCTCTCCTGAGTATGTAACCAAAACCGGATATCCGAAGAACTGGAACATCATAAGCTACAAATACGACAAAAACGGGAGAGTCATTGAGGTTTCCGACAGCATTGGCTCCAATATTCAGTATGAGTATGACTGTCTTGGAAAAAAGACTTTAGAAAAAAAGAAAATAAATGATCATACATACAAGATAACACGATTTGAATACAACAGTGCCGGAAGACTTAAAAAAGTATCCGAAGAGTACGATGGAAAAGATCTGACAGGCGGAGAAAAGGGAACTGTGACAGCAGAGACCTTGTTTGAGTATGACAGAAACGGCAATGTTACAGGCATTACTTCTCCTGAAGGCTATAGAAAGAGATTCACCTACGATGCTGCAAACAGGAGGATTGGCGTTGAGGCTTATTTGCCGCCGGAGGGTGTAAAAATATCCGGAAGTGCCGCCAATGCATTGTTAAAGACTACAGTTAGAAGGATACTGTACAGCTATGATAAAGCAGGAAACCTTGTAAGGCAAACCCTTCCCAACGGAAGTACCATTGAAATCGAGTACGACGAAATGAATAGAAGAATCAGGGTAAAGGATGCCGATGGAAATACAACAAGGCTGTTCTATGATACGTCAGGTAATTTGATAAAACGTGTACTGCCTGAAAATTACAATCCTGAAATCGATGACGGCCCGGGAACATCTTATCTTTATGACTCTATGAACCGACTTTTACAGGTCACAAATGCAGCGGGAGTTGTTGTGGAAAGAAACGTGTACAACACAGCGGGAGAGATAATAAAGAAAATTGGCGCTAAAGGCTACCTGGCGGCATCCGATGATAATGAGAGATACGGTGTGGAATACGGATACGACATAGGAGGAAGACTTAGGTATATTACAACGCCTGAAGCGAAGGCAAAGGGAATTATAAGCCAGCAATATAACTATAATTCTTTGGGGTATATTACGGAAATTATTGACGGAAAAGGAAATGCAACAAGATATGCACTTGATTTGTGGGGAAAAATTAAAGAAGTTCATGAAGCCAGCGGTTCTGTTTTCAGATACGAATACGATTATGCAGGCAACCTTACAACAGTAATGGATGGAAACGGAAATACCACGCGATACAATTACAACAGCCTTAATCTTCTTTCGGAGATAATTGACCCGCTGGGTGGAAAAATTTCTTACAAATACGACAAACAGGGAAGAATGGTTTGGACTTCCAATAGGGATGGAAAAGCCATATATTACAGATACAACTTTGACGATAAGCTCGTAAGCATTTGGAGTGAGGACGGAATTCTTGAAAAATATGAGTATAATCTTGACGGAAGCTTAGCGGCATCTATAAGTGACAGGACAATTTATTCGTATACCTACACTCCGTCGGGAAGACTTAAGAGAAAGAATACAAACGGTGTTGGTGTATTGGATTATGAGTATGACAAGAACGGACGGTTAACAAAGCTTACCGACATAAGCGGAAAAACTATAGAGTATACTCATGACATTCTTGGCAGACTTACAAATGTGATAAACGCAGGAAGGCAAACGGCACAGTATGAATACAATCCGGATAATACCGTATCCCGAATTTTATATGGCAGCGGAGTTTGCTCAAAGTATGACTACGACATGGATAAAAGGATAATCGGGCTTCTAAATGTTGATCCTTTCGGTCAAGAACTCTTTAGAGGAAAGTATTCCTATGATGCCAACGGAAACCGGATAATGCAGGATGAAAACGGCAAGGTGACGTCATATAGCTATGATAGCATAAACAGGCTTGAGAGAGTTTCTTATCCTGATGGCAATAGCGAGAAATTTGTATATGATAACGCAGGAAACAGACTTGCCAGGGAATTCGGTGAGCTGATTGAAAACTATAAATATGACGAAAACAACAGGTTGATACAAAAGGTGTTAAATGACGTTGTGACAGAGTATGAATATGATGCCAGAGGCAATCTTGTAAAAGAGATTGAAGGAGAATCTGAAAGAATATTCGAATATGATGAGTTTAATAGACTTACAAAGGTAATAAATGCAGACGGCACATATATGGAAAACATATATGATGCCGAAGGCATGAGAGTGCAGACCATAGAAAACGGTGAGTACCGAAGGTTCATATTTGATGGAAAGGACGTCATATCCGAGGTCGGTGAGGATTGGGAGATAAAGAGCAGGAGCATAAGAGGACATTCGTTATTGGAATTGGAAGATGAAAATAATAATTCCTATTACTATTTGCATAATGTACATGGTGATGTAACTAATCTTACGGACAGTTCGGGAAAGATTGCAAACAGTTACGATTATGACGCTTTCGGTAATACTGTAAGTGCGAAAGAGACAGTACACAACAGGTTCCGTTATGCGGGAGAACAGTATGATAATATGACGGGGCAGTATTACTTGCGGGCGAGATACTATAATCCCTCTGTCGGACGGTTTACGCAGGAGGATACATGGAGGGGCTTCACCTATAATCCCGCAAGTTTGAACCTCTATACATATGTTGAGAACAATCCTGTAATGTTTGTTGACCCTACAGGACATTGGCCTAAATTTATTGATAATGCGATAGATTGGGTCGGTGACAAGGTAAGTGATGCGGTTGACTGGGCAGGAGACAGGATAAGCGATGCGGTTGATTGGGTAGGAGACAGAGTGAATGATGCAATTGATTGGGCAGGCGACCGAATCAACGATGTCGGCAACTTTATAACAGATACGGCAACCAGTGTTAGAGACTGGTGGGTGGAAAATAATGTTGGAGCATACGTTGTTGGTGGCTTGAAGATATTGGGTGCGGTTGCTATAGGTGTAGGCGCAGTTGCGTTTACTGTTGCAACTTTTGGAGCTGGGGCACCGCTGGCTACTTTGGCAGCTGGAGCGGCAATTGGTGCAGGAGTAGGTTTGGCAGCAACTTATGTAACGGATGTTGTTTCTAACTTTGCCCAAAACGACTGGAAATGGTCGGCATCCAATTTCCTTCCATCCTCTTCACCGGGGACATATATAGCGAATATGTTATCGGGTGCTATTGGCGGAATGCTGACGGGAGGTATTGGTTTTGGGGCAACTGTAGGGATGATGGTCATTGATGCTGGGGTAACTGCAAGTGTAGCCACATTTATAGATTCAGGGATAGAGGATATACGTACAGGAAAAATAAACGAGATTGATATGGGGAAAATCTTACAAGATACTTTGGTAAATTTTGCCGGGAATGTTGTGGGGTGCATCGCTGGAAATCTTATCCCAAATGTCGATGTGCCTGCATCGAAACAAAAAGCAAGATATATATTAAGAAAAGCAGGTAAGGTATACAACGGATCTGCGGCTAGAGCTTTTATGAAGAAAAAGGCATTCCAGAAAGAATTGGTTGATTTATTAAAAGACTTTGTTGATAAGGTGGTAGGAGGACTAACATCGGAAATGATAGAAGGAGAGGACAAATGCACTGCAAATTAGAATTAAAATAAAAAATTAGGGGGATTCATTTGTGGAGGAGTTATACAATAGATTACTTTTTAGTGAAATGATATTTAAATTATTTTTTGGTGGTCTAGCCATTGTGGCATTGATAGTTTTATGGTTTGGTGGTGACGTTATTAAAGTAAAGCAAAAAGGTGTAGTTGTGCGAGAAATAAAATTAAAAAAATGGTCAAAGTTTATTTTAAGAAGGTTAGTACCGTTAATATTCTTGCCGGCTTTTGGAATAAGCATAATAAACTCTACTTTGGATTATGTGAAGAAAGACTATCTTTATGGAGAAGGGAAAATGACACGTTATGAAAAATTACGGTATGCAGAACATATTTATATTGACAGTAAATACTACAATTTGCCAAGGATTTATAGAAAATATTTTTCATCAAAGAACGTAGGAACAACCTACAAATTTGTATATGCAAAGAGGACAAAATTGATTTTGGATATAGAGGCGTTAGATGACGAGTCAGATAATAAATCTATAGAGTAAGAGCGTGACAAATAGTACTATAAAATAGGGAGGCTAGTTGTGGAAGAAGTATATAATCAAATACTTTTTAGTGAATTTTTATTTGGTATATTTGCGTTTGTGATAGGCCTTATTGTGGCATTGGTTTTATGGTTTTATGGTGATGACGTTATCAAGGTAAAGAGAAATGGTGTAGTTGTAAGAGAAATAAAACTGAAAAAATCTGCAATGTTTGTTTTTAAACGGTTATTACCATTGATAATATTATTAGCAGTTACAATAACTGGGATATATTCTACTTTAGATTATGTAAAGAAAGATTACCTTTATGGTGAAGGAACAATGACATATTACAGAAAAGCATCGAATACAGTACGTATTGAAATTGATAATAAGTACTACAGTCTGCCGAGAACTTATAGAAAAAATTTTTCATCAAAAAACATAGGAACAACTTACAAATTCGTATATGCAAAGAGAACGAAGTTGATTTTGCACATAGAGGCTGTAGAAGATAGAATAGACTAACAGGCATTTTATAGGACGGGAAATAGATTTTACTTGGAAATACGGTATTGTTTTTTTGTAATCAGCTTGGTATATATTGCGAATAAAAAAACTTGCATACAGCGAACTTATTTTAATGAACTTCAAAAGCAAATTTACACAAAAGAATTATGCAACAATACTAAATTCATATAATAAAATAATAAAGTATATGAAAAATATAAAAAATAGTACTGGCACATATATCATATTTATGGTATTATAATGCTATAAATTATGGAATATAATTTCCATAATTTTGTAATATAGAGACTATTTTTGTGGGGAGATGTATATCTTGGACAATTGTGTATTCTGCAAAATAATCAAAAGAGAGTTACCCTCTACAATTTATTATGAAGATGACAAAGTTATTGCCATAAAAGATATAAATCCTGCTGCGCCGGTACATGTGCTGATTATTCCGAAAGAGCATATTGTTAATGTTAAAGATATTAATGAATCGAATTCTCAAATATTAATAGATATTCACAAAGCAGCAAACAAAGTGGCAGAAGATTTGGGAATTTCGGAGAAGGGCTATAGATTGATAACCAACTGTGGTGCGGCGGCAGGCCAGACGGTTTTTCACCTCCACTACCATCTGTTGGGTGGAGTTGACATGGGTCCTAAAATTCTGTAAGACGACAGTTTTTATTGCAATAATATACCAGCTGTGATAATATAGTCACAAAGGGTATGCTTGATTATTTTATATATTTATTTGGAATATGTTGTATATTAAGTGTTGGGTTTTGAGTTGGGGCCCAACATTACAATAAAAAACCTAGGAAGAGTTTATAGGGGGGCAAAAATGAAAAAATTCCATAACAAACAGCTTCAAAACATCATCTGTAGTATTATTGCGATTGTGATGATTTTTGGTGTTATTGCAACGGTGGCATATGCAGAAGTGGTAGAGCCAGATGCGTTTCAGAAGGTTGTATTACAGGTGATTAGTCTTACAGAAGCACAAAGAACGAATTTCGTCGACAATGTACTTGACAGAATTACTACTGCTAACTATAAAGATTATGTAGACGACGCAAAGGCTATTCTTCGTTTATCAATGTCAGATTCGGATATGGAGAAGGTATTAAAGAGTTATGCTTATTATCCGGATAGCCACAAGAGCAATTTGAAAAACTTGATAAAAGTTTTTGGATTGCCTTCGAAACCGTACAATACGGCATCTTTCTCAGATATTGAGAGAAGAATTAACTTCGGTATAACAGGAAATTCTGATGACAGCAGAGGTTTCAAACTATTTGTTGAAATTTTCAAAGTTATCAGAACTTTCAATGTTTCACCAGTATTCTATGATCACTCTGATGATTTTTATAAAATTGACATCAGAGTTAGTGGAAACAATACGTTGAAGAATGAGATTAATGCTCTTATATCTTCCGTAGAATCTCTTGCAAATAAAGGTATAGAAAGCTTTGATGATTTTGCTGAATATATTGAAAATGAAATCAATACTAATTCTTATGCACAGATATTTGCGTTTAAGGCGTTCCTGAAAGCTGAGCTTGGAACTAGCGCATATGAAGGTACTTTGCCGGAACCTTACGGAATTGATCCTCTGCAAAAAGTTTTCCTGGCAGTTATCAATCTTCCGAAACAAGATAGAAAAGACTTCGTAGAAAGGTACTTGTTAAGGTAACTCCAAGCAATTATACCGAATATGTTTATGAAGCAAAGAGAATCCTTAAAGTGACAATTTCGGATGCAGAGATGAAGGCTGCACTTAAAGTATATGCAGGTTATTCTGCAGAATATCGTGCACAGGTTGAAGGCATGATATTGGGTTTTGATTTGGCGGCAGTTAATATTGACACTACCGGATACGGTGATTTGGCAGCCGTCATCAACTTTGAAGTTACAGGAAATGCTCAAGATGTTACAGGAACAAAATTTATTGTTGGTATGTTGAATTACCTGTCGACATTTACAGGTCCAATGGTGTTTGACGGGGCTGAAGATCCTTACAAAGTTGACTTCAATGTTCAGAATAACACTGCTATGAAAAAGCATCTTGACGGATTGATTAAACTGATTAAGTCATTGGAGAACAGGGGAGTGACAGACTTTGAATCTTTCCTTGTTGTAGCTGAAGATATAATTAATACCAATGACAATATTCAGATTTATTACTTCAAGAAACAGTTGAGTGACTTGTATGGAAGAAGCGTTTATGATGGTACGCTGCCATATCCGTCAGCGGCTCCTTCACCAACGCCAACACCGACACCTACATCCGGTGATGGTGGCGGTTCCGGTGGCTCCGGTGGTTCCGGTGGCTCCAGTGGAGGTTCCACTAGTACACCAGCTCCTACGCCAACACCTACTTCAGTAGTAGAACCGACACCTAGTGATTTGCCGGCAGCTCCATTTAATGATGTGGCTGGCCACTGGGCAGAAGAATTCATTACCAAGTTGGCAGCAAGAAATATAGTAAGCGGTTATCCTGACGGAAGCGTTAAACCTGATATAGAGATATCAAGAGCTGAAATGGCTGTAATTGTTGTTAAGTCTGTAGGTCTTGAACCGGTTGAAAATGTATCGCTGAAATTTAAAGATGCAGACCAGATACCTGCGTGGGCTGCAGGCTATGTACAGGCAGGAGTTGAGGCAGGTATCATTGCAGGATATGAAGACAATACATTTAGACCGTCAAGAAACCTGAGCAGAGAAGAAATGGTTGTATTGATATTGAAGGCTTATGAGTTTGGAAGCTCTGAAAATCCTGAGTTCAACTTTATAGACGCAAGTGAAATTGGAGACTGGTCAAAACCATTTGTTGCAAAGGCTGTTGAATTAGAATTTGTTGTGGGTTATCCTGACAACACATTCAACCAAAGAAGAGTGTAACCAGAGCTGAAGCATTTACAGTTCTCATAAAGGCAATAGAGGCAAAGGAAGCAGCCGATGCTGGCCTAGATGCTGAAGCTGCTGAAGAAGCACCGGCTGAGAGTGGTGCAGATGAGTCTTCAGAGGGTTAATCATTTGTGATTGATTGCAATTGCATATTAAAATTAAGGATCAAAAGGCGGGGCATAATTGCTCTGCCTTTTCTGCCTATAATAAAAATTAGAAACTGTCTTGTGGAAGTTTTAAGTAGATGTTATAATTATTTTGTAATTGAACGGAATTGTTACCAGCATAATAGAAAAGGACGGAAGTGAGATGGTTGTAGATATTCATTGTCATGTTCTTGATGGGATAGATGATGGACCAAAGACATTAGAAGAAGCCATATCGTTGTGCAGAATGCTCCAGATAAGGGGTATTGACAAAGTCATTGCTACTCCCCACTTTATTGGAGATTATGATTCGAAGGCAACTCCTGAAAATATAAATGAGAAGATAACTACACTAATGAACGAGCTGAAGAAGGAGAACATCAAGCTGGAAATTTATCCGGGGATGGAAGTCTTTGCATCTAACGACACTGTTGATAGGTTGGAAAAAGGTGAGATCCTGACATTAAATAATTCCAGATATGTGCTTATAGAATTTTCCTTCGAGAATATTCCCAAGTATATGTCGGAGCTTTTGTTTTCTATGCAGCTTAAAGGATATATTCCAATAATTGCCCATCCTGAGCGCTATAACGTTCGATACAGAAAGAGCGGGATTATAAAAAAGGCCGTTGAAAACGGCTCGCTGCTTCAAGTAAATTCGGGAAGCATTATGGGAGTACATGGTTCTGAAATCCGAGAAGAGGCAATCAGATTATTAAGAAGCGGGATGGTTCATCTTGTAGCCACTGATGCCCATGGAGACAGAAGACCGATTTACTCCATATCGGAAGTCGAAAAAGAGCTTACTGAAATTTGTGGAGCTGTAAATATGAGAAAACTTCTTTATAAAAATCCTCATAGAGTTTTTGAAGATAAAGATGTGGAGGAAACAACTGTTGTAAAAAAGACTTTTTCATTTGCCAACCTTTTTAAAAATATAAGGTCTTATGACTGATTTCATCATAATTTGCAGAGCAGTATGGGCAAATTGACAAAATGTATAAATTTTTGTAATATAAAAATATAGGCTGCTTTACATAAATATTATGTTGGGAGATTTTTATATGAATAGTTTTACCGTATCAAAAACTCCAATAGAAGGACTTATAGTTATAGAACCGAAAGTGTATAATGACACTAGAGGATTCTTCATGGAGAGCTACAACAAAGAGTCATTTGCAAAGTTGGGACTTAATATGCAGTTCGTTCAGGATAACCATATAAAGTCAAGAATAGGAGTATTGAGAGGTATACATTATCAGAGGAAATTTTCACAAGGGAGGCTTGTAAGGGTAATTAAAGGAAAAGTTTATGATGTGGCTGTAGATTTAAGGAAAGAAAGTCCAACTTTCGGGAAATGGTATGGAATAGAGCTTTCTGCTGAAAACAAAAAGATGTTTTATATACCGGAAAACTTTGGCCATGCTTTTCTCACATTGGAGGACGACTCAGAAGTTCTTTGCAAGACTACAAATGTATATCATCCGAGTTTGAAGCGGGAATCATATATAATGATGCTGATTTGGAGATAGTTTGGCCTCAAATTGATGGTGACATTGTTTTGTCTGAAAAAGATAAAAACCTGCCGACATTTAAGAATGCAGAGTTGGACTGACATTCCAACGGTTTTAAAGGAGAAGAAGTAATATGAAAAAAGGGATTGTTGTCATACTGGTAGTCCTGCTTACAATAGGTGCAGGATTTATTGTTCCGGTAATGATGAATAGAGATGTCGGCGGAGTAAACAACAAGCCAGACAATACGGCATATATACCTGCCGGAACACAGGAGCCTTTATCAACCCAAAAAGCTGATAGAACAGCGGATGTGGCTTTTGGAAGTACTCCAACACCAACCGGCTATATATTGCCGTCTGACACGCTGCAAGAGTCATCAGAAGAGACTGTGACCGGAAATCAGGGTAAGACGCAGACTTCCGGTGCTAAAACTTTGGTTAAAGGCTCACAAGAGTGGATAGATAAAAAGATCGAAGAACACAGGGATGAAATACTGGATGAAGACCTTGCCGACTTCAGAAGAATTTTTCCAAAGGTTGATATCGGGTATGTACAGAGCCTGGGAAACGGTGGATATACCGACGAGGAGATGGAACAACTAAAGTCTTATCTTTATAGAACTCTTGGAGCAGGAGATTATGAACGGGCGAAAATATTATTTTATAGATATTCGTATATACTTGAAGAAGATTAATAGTTTTCAGTATAAAGGCATCTACGAAATGTAGATGTTTTTTGTGGAAAAGCTTTTCGAAAATATATCTTGTAAACAAAAGTAAATTATTGTTTGAAAATCTCCAGATGTTGTAGTAATATAGTAAATGACTAAAATATTACTGGAAAGTGGTGGCATAATGTGGAAAAATGCAATTTATCTTTTTTGTTCAATTTTTATTGTAAGCGCAATTATCCTCATTTCCGGGAAATATCTCGATGATACAAGTGCAAAGAGTACAGTAGAGCAAAGCAAAAGTCTTGAAGATCAAGTAGGTGAGTATACTGAGCTTGAAAAAGCCCAATCAAGAAATGTGTACGCGAAACTTATGAACAATAAAGAAATAAATGTACTAATTATTGGGGACGGCATTGTTCAGGGCGGTCCGGAGACTGACGGCAATAAAAGTGGTATAATCTTTTGGCAAAAAGAATAAAAGAGGAGTATGGAGCCGATTCAACTTTTAAAGTTATTGCGACACCGGGAGGTACTGCGTTTGGAGGATGGATTGATTATCTTACGGACAGCAGTGCTCAAGAGTATGAGCTCGTATTTTTGTGCTTTGGCGCCAGTGACGAAAAGGAGTTAAAATTCAATCAAACGATTTTCGGCAACATTCTGGAAGGATTGATCAGAAATATAAAGAAAACAAAAGCAAATACGGAAATAATTACAATTATTGAGAATAGTATAAAGAGCGAAGCATACATAAATACATTAAAAAAAGTGTCGGATTATTACGACATAACATATGTAGATACAATAAAAGCTTTTATAAACTCACGACAGGGAATTGATGTTCTGACCGAAGACGGTGTAAACCCGAGCGAAAAAGGTTACTCAATATACATCGACGCAGTATTCGATTTGATTAAGTCTAATATTGACAATAAGAGAGAGCCAGGTTTTGACGAAAGAAAACCGCTACTGTTTGAAGAAAGCAACAGATTTTATACCGCAAAGATTACTACGGAATTTTTAACAATTGGTGGCTTTTATAATAGTGTGGTGGCCTGTGACAAGATTTTTATGAAAAGCAATCGCAGTAATGACTACATTACATATGAGGTAAAAGACAGTCAAGTACTTGGTGTGACATTGCTGGGAGGTCCCGATTGCGGGATTGTAGACATTTATTTGAATGACAAATTGATTCAGACATATGATTGCTATGCTCCGTATGAGGCTTTAAGACATGTGCTGATAAGTGATAATATAGGGGTGGGAACGCATAAAATTAGAATTGAAGTGTCCAGCATAAAAAATGCAAAAGCAAGTGATTCAAATGTTTATATTCATGGGTTAATTACTAACTAAACTGCAGTACATGTAAAATTTGTAAGACTACTATATTGACAATAAAATGCCCACTATGTAAAATGGTAATGTTAGGGGCTTATTATTTGTCATTTCTATAATGATTATGCTAACGATATATGAAAAGGGGTCATATATATGGAAAAGGATGATATCTTAGAAATCGATTTGCGTGAGATAGTATATATCCTTCTTAAGAAGTGGTATTTTATTGTATTGTGCTTTGTTCTTGCAGCAGGCTCAGCCTTTGTTGTTACTCAGTTCTATATCAAACCGGTCTATAAAGCTGAAACAACGTTGTTTCTAGGTAAAGAGAAAGACCAGGTTTCATTGAGCTTTGCCGATATTCAAGTTAATAATCAGCTTGTTGTAGACTACAGAGAAATACTCCAATCGAGACGTGTGGCAGAGACTATTAATCAAAAGTTCGGCGTTGGTATTCGCGAATTTCAGAATAATGTAACGGTCAAAACTGTAAAAGACTCAAGATTGTTCAGTATAAGCTATGAGGATACTGATCCGAAACGAGCTGCTGATGTGGTAAATGAGCTGGCATCAGTCATTCAAAAGATGGCAGATGAGATTATACAAGTCAAAAATATTAAAGTTATAGATACTGCAAAAATACCGGAGAATCCCATAAAGCCCAACAAGAAAATGAATGTGGGAGCGGCGGGATTACTTGGACTGGTATTGGGAGTTGGATTGATATTTTTGCTTGAATTAATTGACCATACCTTTAAAAAGCCGGAAGAGGTCGAAAGAATACTCGGTATCAATGTTATCGGTACAATACCGGCATTCGAAGGAGGCAAAAGAGGAAAGAAAAAAGCCAAGGACGAAAAAGAGCTTCAAGAGGAATATCTTAAAAATCTTATTGTACATAATAATCCAAAGTCAGCTTCTGCTGAAGCATTCAGA
Organism: Acetivibrio straminisolvens JCM 21531; assembly: GCF_000521465.1. Taxonomy (GTDB): domain Bacteria; phylum Bacillota; class Clostridia; order Acetivibrionales; family Acetivibrionaceae; genus Hungateiclostridium; species Hungateiclostridium straminisolvens. Next base: position 665 of record NZ_BAVR01000004.1, on the reverse strand, counting down.
GAGCTTCGCACAAATTTGCATTATTCAAGTGTAGACAGAGAAGTCAAAACTATAGTGGTAACAAGTCCGACTCTTGGAGACGGCAAAACGGTTACAGCTGTAAACCTTGCAACAACTCTTGCACGTTCAGGGAAGAAAGTTCTTGTTATAGATGCCGATTTAAGAAAGCCAAAGGTACATCATTATTTTGGTGTAAAGAATAAAGAGGGCTTAACCAATCTGCTTACCGAATCAAAAGAAGAGATAAAAATCAAAACAACTGAAAAAAGTGATATTTCAAACCTGTATATAATTACGAGCGGTCCGATTCCGCCAAATCCTGCGGAAATGCTTAACTCCAACAGGATGAAAAGCCTTTTGGAAAAAGTTAAGGAGGAATATGATATTATCGTCATTGATACTCCTCCGGTCGGACAGGTTACAGATGCTGCAGTTATTGCCGGAATTACCGATGGGGTTATGCTTGTATTGGCAAGCGGACAGACAAGGATAGAAATGGCAAAACGTGCCTATAAATCCCTTGAGAGTGTAAAGGCACAATTTGTAGGTGCAGTTCTAACGAAATTGGATACTGAAAGAACCGGTTATTACAGTTACAAGTACGATTGATTTATAGAGAGAAGATATGCAGTACTAAACTATATTATTGTATTTGATTTGTATGG
>NZ_BAVR01000005.1 GCF_000521465.1 Acetivibrio straminisolvens JCM 21531 | reverse complement strand
TCTACATTACTTAAAATATTAGTTTTATGATACTCTTCATTAAGTTCAATAATTTCAATTGCCTTATTACAGTCAATTTTAAAAAGCTTGTTTCTTCTACAAAAACTTTATCCGGCATATTAATCCCCCATATTTTTTTCAAGAACCTCGTCTAACGGTTTGTCATACGCTGATATTATAGGATTCTTCCTTTTAGTTCTCTGAAATTACTGCATTGCTCAAAAGAAACAGAGCCATCCTCAACCTTAAATAGAGAAAAATATCTAATATAGTTATCCTCAGTTGCTCTTATCTCAAAATATTTCGAAAGAACATAATCATGGGTAGCAATAAATATTTGCACACCTTCCCTTTGAAGCTCAAGAAGTATCTCAACCAGATCGGGTATTGCTTTAGGGTTTAAATTTGCTTCCGGTTCATCCCAGAATAAAATTGTGCCCTTTTCAAGGGTACCGTTTTTTATAAGTTGCCATAAAAGGGCAAACTTTCGCAAACCTTCTGCAACTAAATGGAACTCTATTTTTGCTTGTGTTCCTGGCTTCAAATAAAACTTTTCTTCACTGATTGTAACTGTGCCAAGAGTTATATTCTTTAATTTGTCCAAATACTTCTTTTTTGTTCCCGTATCAGGACCACGGTTTATATTAATTTTGGCACTGGCTATAATATCTAAATATGTCTCGTCAAAATCAATAACCTCTTTATGATATGCAGACTCAAACTGATACGCATTCTCTAAAATCTCCTTAGCAGGTATAAATGTACTAATAAGTTCCGCATTAACATTTTCCCATCTTTCTTCTCCGGTAATGTCCGCATCCCACTTTTTGGTTCTCGTTGTAAATTTAGCTGATATCGTACTCTTATCCGAAACAATATCGATTTGTGCCGTATCCCCGCCTTTTCCTCTTGAAACAAGTCTGTTAATGTTCAAATCATCCGGTTTAAAAACTTTCACTAGCTTTTGTGAAAAAGAAACAGTTTTCCTCGATGCTTGACAAGCAGCATATAAGATTTTCATAATATGAGTTTTTCATGTTCCGTTTTCTCCTACGAAAATATTTATACCCTTTGAAAACTCCATATCAAGCTTTGAGAATACAGTAAAATTTGATAGCCGTAATCTTGTTAATGCCATGCTCAACACTGTCCTTATTCTTCTGAATTTTTCAACTTTATTTCCACCAAAGGATCTTTAAATTTTTTACTTTATAAAAATCATCGAAGTACATCGATTTAATTTCAAATTAACTCTGCTCTTATTTTATTCTTATTAACAGATTTGTTCACCAAAACAATCCGGCGTCAACTAATAGCAGAAGACGCCGGAAACAATATCTAAATTAAAGAACTAAAGACGGTGCTGTATACACCCTTGCTTTCATTTCACTATCCAACATATACAAGCCTTTAGGATCACCTGCAAACAAGTCATATTTCTTTATGTTGTCATCGGCATTCTTTTCTTCCTCGCCTTGCTCACTAACAAACCAGTCAAGAAACTGCATTGTACGGAAATCTTTAATTTTCATTGCAGCTTCATATATCTTATTAATAGAGTCGGTTACATACTTTTCATGATTAAAAGCTTTGACCAAGGGGTCTTTATAATCATTGTATTTCTCATTGGGAGCGGCAACTTCCGTCAAAATCACTGATTCACCGTTATTCAACAAATACTGGCGGAACAACATAGCGTGATCCCGTTCTTCTTGTGCCTGTACGAAAAACCAATTTTCAAATCCGCTTAGATTTTGATCTGCATAATAATTTGCCATGTCCAAATATAGATATGCAGAGAAAAGTTCCTTGTTGAGCTGTTCATTTAATAATTTTACTATTTCCTGATTAAGCAATCTGCCTCATCCTTTCTTTATCTTTAAGTTACTTTGTAACTATCCTATTCCCAAAATATCTTTGGCTAGGTACCCATATCCAATTATATAACAAGTATATAAACTGTTTGTGATATTTTAATTAATTTTACTAAATACTTTATGACCCGTCAAATGCTTTTGCCGTATTTGATCGCTTTGCTGTATTTTTTGGTTTGGCATTAATTTTTACCGGCGACAATTATCACCTGTTTATATTATACCATGTCAGCGATAATAAATTTATGCGGTGATTTTTAAATCCTTATTCGCAATCAAATTCAATTAATTTGATAAGTTTGGAATTCTTTATAAAATGAGCCAAAGACATGCTTCTATGGCTCATTTTTCTTTATGTAAAACCGTCTCAAATTTAAAAGCCAGAGAATATAATATATAAAGCCCATTGGTTGGAGGTGGTGAAATGAATTATGTTGTGTCGGTATGCAACCTGGGCATGAAATACCATTCTCTTAATGGAGAAATTGATGCCCTTCATAATATAAACTTTTCGGTCTCGGAGGGTGAGTTTATAAGCATAGTGGGGCCAAGCGGCTGCGGAAAATCGACACTATTGTCGCTTATTGCAGGACTCATGGTTCCAACCACTGGAGAGGTATTGGTGGATGGCAAACCTGTTTCGGAGACTTCCGATAAGGTGGGCTATATGCTGCAAAAGGACCATCTTTTTGAGTGGAGGACCATATATCAGAACGTGATTTTGGGACCGGAAATAAGGGGGACGCTGGACACAGAGACAAAAGAATATGCCATGAAACTTCTGGATACATACGGACTCTATGAGTTTAAAGACAAATACCCTTCACAGCTTTCGGGAGGAATGAGGCAGAGGGCAGCTCTCATAAGAACTCTTGTGGCAAGGCCTCAGATCCTGCTCCTTGATGAGGCATTTTCAGCTCTGGATTATCAGACAAGACTGGCAGTTACGGAAGACATATACAAAATCATTAAAAAGGAAAACAAGACTGCAATACTTGTTACCCATGATATATCCGAGGGAATAAGCATGCTGATAGGATTATTGTGCTGACAAAAAGGCCCGCGACAATCAAGTCAATCCACGATATCAAGCTAAGCTGCGAAAATAGAACACCGCTAAGTTCCAGAGAAGCACCGGAATTTAGGGAGTATTTCAATAAGATATGGAAGGAGCTTGATATTTATGTCTGATAAGAACAAGCCGGACATATCCCCGGAGCATCTTAGGTATTTGAAAAAGGTAAAGAGAAAAAAGCAAATTATTCTAGTCACACAGATAGCTATATTGGCATTGTTTTTTGCATTCTGGGAACTTGCTGCCCGAATCGGACTGATAGACCCGTTTATTTCGAGCCAACCGACGAGAATTATAAACACTATCGCAGACCTGTACAAAAACGGAGAGCTGTTTCACCATATTATCGTAACATGTGTGGAGACAGTGATGGGATTTCTCTTTGGTACTCTAATTGGAATATTAATAGCAGTAATTCTGTGGTGGTCTGAGTTCCTGGAAAAGGTTATTGAACCCTACCTTGTTGTATTAAACAGCCTTCCGAAGATTGCCTTGGGGCCGATTTTTATAGTCTGGATAGGTGCAGGACCTATGGCAATAGTGGTTATAGCAATGACAATATCCGTTGTGGTGACTATACTGGAAGTTTTAAATGGTTTTCTTGGCGTAGACAATGACAAAATCAAGCTTGTTAAAACTTTTGGCGCAACTAAAATTCAGATACTTACAAAAGTGGTTCTTCCGTCTTCCCTGCCGGTTATGGTAAATGCCCTCAAGGTAAGTGTCGGGCTGTCATGGGTTGGAGTTATTGTGGGAGAATTTTTGGTTTCAAAGGCAGGGCTGGGCTATTTGATTGTTTATGGAGGTCAAGTGTTCCAACTGGACCTTGTGATGGCAAGTGTTATTATACTTGCGGGAGCAGCATTCTTAATGTACAGGATGGTAGCATGGTTTGAAAAACTTGTTGTAAAGAGAAATTAAATAGATGTGTGGAGGTGTTGATATGAAAAAAATTATTTTGATTCTGATTGTGGCTTCTGTATTAATGATGACCTTTGCAGGATGCGGAGAAAGAGACTATACCACTGTAAGATTAAGTGAGGTTACCCGTTCGGTATTTTATGCCCCCCAGTATGTTGCCTTGAACCTGGGTTTCTTTGAGGAAGAAGGGATTAAAATTGACCTTACAAACGGCCAGGGTGCCGACAAGGTAATGACAGCGGTTTTGTCCGGGCAAGCAGATATAGGCTTTTCAGGACCGGAAGCAGCCATATATGTGTACAACGAAGGAAAGGAAGACTACGCTGTTGTATTTGCACAGCTTACAAAACGTGACGGTTCGTTTTTGGTGGGCAGAAAGCCGGAACCGGATTTCAAATGGGAAAACCTTAAGGGAAAAACGATAATAGGCGGCAGAAAAGGCGGAGTTCCCGAAATGACCCTTGAGTATGTATTGAAGAAAAACAGCCTCTTGCCGGGGGTTGATGTGTTTATTGACACAAGTGTTCAGTTTGCATTGATGGCAGGGGCATTTACCGGAGGACAGGGTGACTATGTCACATTGTTTGAGCCTGTAGCATCTACAGTGGAGAAGGAAGGAAAAGGATATATAATTGCGTCCATAGGAGAAGAAAGCGGAGAGATTCCTTATACGGCATATTACGCAAGCAAAAGCTACATAGAAAAAAACAGAGATATAATCCAGAAATTCACCAACGCCATTTACAGAGGTCAGAAGTGTTGATGCTCACACACCGGAGGAGATAGCGGAGGTTATAAAACCGTCTTTTCCCGATTCGGATACAGAAACGCTGGTCACGGTGGCTAAAAGGTATAAAGATACGGACGCATGGAGTAAAGACCCCATACTAAACGAGGAGTCCCTCGATCTTCTTCAAAAAGTAATGGGTATGGCTGGAGAGCTCAAAAAAGAAGCGCCCTATGAAAAAATAGTAACAACTGAGTTCGCCAAAAAGGCTATAGAGAATTTTGAGAAGTAAAATGCATTACGGTAGATAAAAAAGCGGGGTTGTGTGGAAAACCATGCGGCTCTGCTTTTTGGGCATATATGAAGTTTTTTATTATTTTTCTATTTTCGACTAATGACATCCATGATAAACTATATGTATAAAATTACATGGGTTAAGAAAATGATTGCAGAAGTGGTATCAAAGGTAAGTAGAGGGAGATTGATATGGGGCTTATAAATTTTAAAAAAAGGGATGAAATTGACGAACTGTTTGAAAAGCTTAGAAGTTCATCGGAAGAGGTTAGGGAAGATGCTATAACGAAACTGGAAAATATGCAGCTTGGCATAGAGCAGGGTTTAAAGGTTCTGGAGCTTGCTAAGAACAAATTTCCGCCTGCAACCTATGAATGGCAGGACATATCCGCACGATTGATAGATATTTGTACAGACAAACCCTATGTGGAGTACATAAGCAAGGTAGAAAGCATATATGATGAGCTTAATCCGAATGCAAAGATATCTGTGCTGCAGTTTTTAGCCACGTATAAAAATGAGCAGGCAATGATTGCTTACTTAAAACTGCTGAGAAAAGACTATCTCAACTTAAAAAATCTGCCTTTCGGAAACCTGTTGGAAAATCCCAGATTTCCTCAGATTTTGTTTCCGGGAATATTGAAATTTACCGAAAACAATGAAATTGCAAGTCAAATATATCTTCTTCTGTTATACTATTTTAATTATGATCTGGTTGATGAAGAGGTATTGAGCGAATACAGGAGCCAAATAATCCAGGATATTTTGAAAATGGTTGACAAGGTTATGAACTATACTGTGAAAAGTAGTTCTTTCTGGGATGATGACAAATACCTTGAGTTGCGGAGCAATGCAGGAGTTTATTTTGACCTTGCCGGTTATATCAGAGATCCGAAGGTAACCATGGCTTTAAAGAGATTAATGAGTGTAAAAGATATGCGGTTGAAGATGTTTGCCGCAATTTCACTGCTCAAACACGGATTCGAACCGGCGAAAGAGGATGTAATCGATATTGCCGGCAACGGTGAGGTAAGAAACTGGTTTTTTAATTCCCTCGTGAAGATGGGAAGAAGTGAAATATATCCTGAAGAATATAGAAATCAGAAATGCTTTGCAGAGTCAAATATGGTGGATTGGCTTGTCTATCCTACCGAATTGGGCAGAGTGCCGGACGAGATAGAGCTGATGAATATTTTTGACGATGAAGACATGGAGTATTATCTTTTCCGGTTCAGGTGCTGCAGCAGCGAATACTGGCAAGAAAAAGGATGGATGGCAGGAGTGGCCGGGCCTTTTGATAAGAGAAATTCTCCAACCACCTTGGCCGAAGGGCATACCTTCAGTCATTTTGAAAAATGGGAAAGCAAGCGGCCGGAGGAACATTTTGAGTCTATAGTGGGAAATCTGAAAGAGTATTGGATGAAGTTGGCGCAGGAATGAAGAACTCTGCGCCAACATATTGCTATGCAGACTGTCCTGCTTTCAATAGGTCATGGGAAAAATCAAGACACAGGTTTTCCCTTCCGAGCTTTTCTATAAATCCGTACTTTTCAAGAACTTTCATTGGTTGAGGCTGCACATTAGAAAGAAGAAGTCTTGTGTTATTTTTTCTGCATCTTTTATATAATTCATACAAAGAGGAGTATCCTGTTGCATCAATTGCGGGAACATTTCTCATCTTAAGTACCATTACTTTGGGAGGTTTTTGCTGTATTTTTTCTATCACTTCGACGAATTTGCCGGCAGCACCAAAGAAGAAAGGACCGTTAATTTCGTAGACCATAACTTCCTTGGAAATCTTTTTGCCGTTAACAGCCTGAGAATCGGCCTCTCTAGGTATATACTCCGGCTTATCCGAAACGGATTTGACATTGGTGACATCTGCCATTCTCTTCATGAACAGAAAGGCCGCAATGACCATTCCCACTTCTATAGCAATCACAAGGTCGGAGATGACTGTGAGAAAGAAAGTCAGAAGAAGAACGGTGATATCGCTCTTTGGCGCCTTAAAGAAATTGACAAAGGCTTTCCATTCGCTCATGTTGTAAGCTACGACTATTAATACTGCGGCGAGAGTGGATAGCGGAATTAATGTGGCATAGGGCATAAACACAAGCATTATAACCAGGAGAGTGAGAGAATGAACCATTCCTGCTATCGGCGAATTACCCCCATTTTTTACATTGGCCGCAGTTCTGGCAATAGCTCCTGTTGCAGGTATGCCGCCAAATAGGGCTGATGCAATATTTGCCGTACCCTGGGCTATAAGTTCAGTATTGGAACAGTGCTTATCGCCTACCATACCGTCTGCCACAACTGCCGACAGCAGGGATTCGATTCCCGCAAGGATGGCAATTGTAAATGCAGGGCGTATATATTGCGAAATAGTGTTTATATCAATATTAGGTATTGAAAACGGAGGAAGTTGGGATGAAAACTCTCCAAACTTGCTTCCGATGGTTTCAACATCAAGCTTTAGCATTAATGATGCAATGGTGGTGACTATGATTGCAATAAGCGAGCCGGGGATTACACGGTTGATTTTTGGCCACAAAATGATTATTACTATGGAAACGGCACCTATTATCACGCTCTGATAATTAATTGTGCTTATGTGGGATATGTAGCTTGCAAGCTTCGGCAAGAACTCTGAGGGAACATTGTCAATTCTAAGACCCAGAAAGTCCTTAATCTGGCCGGAAAAAATTACAACGGCTATACCGCTGGTAAATCCTGTTATCACCGGGGCAGGTATAAATTTTATGAGATTTCCGAGCTTAAGAAGCCCCATAAGAATAAGAAATATGCCGGCCATAAGGGTTGAGATAACAAGACCTTCATAGCCGTACCGGGAGATTATTCCGTAGACAATAACAACAAAGGCTCCTGTAGGGCCTCCTATCTGTACCCGGCTTCCTCCAAGAAAAGATATCAGAAATCCTGCAACTATAGCGGTATAAAGTCCTTTTTCCGGAGAGACATTTGATGAAATCGCAAGTGCTATTGACAGGGGCAGGGCGATTATTCCCACAATTATTCCGGCAGTGATATCCTTTAACAGTTGTTGTTTGCTGTAACCTTTTAAAGTACTAAAAAGTTTTGGTTTAAACAATATAAATACCTCTGTTTCGATTTAAACTTATGTATAATGTATACATAGCGAAATTTAGTTTATCAATTATAATCACTATGTGTAAACGGTTATTTATACACATTTTTGCATAAAAATTAGAGCCTTGACCTGTTAAAAGAATTTATACAGGCAAGGCTGTAATTTGCGTCGATTATTTTGTGATAAATCATTCTTTAAAATTTTTATAGGGATTTTTGATGAGGTTTGAATTTAAATATTTAGGGTCGCCGGTGACTTCCCTGCCAACCCAATCAGGCTTTTTAAAAACTGTGTTTTCATCCGGAAGTTCAATTTCGGCGATTATCAACCCTTCATTTTCTCCGAGAAATTCATCAATTTCCCAGGTAAATCCTTCGAATTGAAATTTATATCTGAACTTTTCTATTATAGGTCTTTCACAGAGATATTCCAGCATTTCGTTTGCTTCATTTGCAGGAATTTCATACTCGTATTCCAATCTTGTGGCACCCATAGACGGACCTTTAACCGTAAGATAGCCCCTGTCGTTAAATACGCGCACTCTAACGGATTTCCCCATATCTGAGGAAAGGTAGCCCTGCCTGTACAGCACTCCTTTTGCCAGACTTTTGTAGGCATCACCGTTTACAATAAACTTTCTTTCAATTTCTTTACCCATAAAACGCCTCCAATGACTAAGAAGAATTAATTTTCTATGTTACTGAGAGGGACTTGCCAAAGGCCTTGCGGAAAGTATTGCTGTGCTCATTTGCAAGACTTATTTCGAGTTCCGCATCCCCGTCTCTTATTGTTTGAATTTTGACTGTGTCACCAAGGACTTGGCACTCCAATGATTTTATGACAGCCATTTCGCTTCTGTCAAGACATTCTGCAAGCTTTAAGAATACCGAGAGCTTTTCCCATAGCTCTATATCTTCCGGTAAAAGAATTTTCTCATAGCGCCTCTGCCAGTCTTCCTTGAAATTATCGTCAGAATGGGATGCAGCTATGGCAGCTGTCAGCAAAGTTTCCCTGTGGTTAAGTCCGGTAAGTCTGGAGTTTAAAATTATGTAGAATGAGTGCCGGTGGTGCTCGTAGTAGCTTATGGAGATACCGATATCGTGAAGCAGGGAGGCTACTTCCAAAAGCTTTCGTACGTCATCGCCATAGTTGTGGAGAGGTTTGAGCTGGTCGAACATGGAAAGAGCAAGAAAGCAAACGTGCTTTGCATGATTTTTTCTTATGCCGTAAAGCTCCATGAAGTTTCTCAGGCTAAAGCTTAAAGCATCTTTGAATTTTACCCTGGGGTTGGTGCCGGCAATATAGTCAAAAAGGATACCTTCCCTAAGACCAAATCCGCTTGTTACAATGTGGGACGGTGAGCAAATTGATATAATAGCTTTTAAAATTGCAAGCCCGCCCACTATTATGTCGGCCCGTTTGGAAGAAAGGCCTTTTACTTTTCTGCGGGATTTTAGGTCGAGACTCGCAAGTTCCTCATATATGGTATTAAAATCGTCAATACTCATTTCATAGTTGTGGGCATAATTTATCGGATATTCAATACGTTTTCTGTGGATTTTGCCAAGGTTTCGGATTATTCCCCCCAGGCCTATCAGAGTCCTGCTTTTTTCTTGCCAAAGCCAGCTTTGCTCTTTAAGCATCTTGCCGACATAGTCCTCAAGGTGGGCAAGGCAGTCCGGGGCGATTGAGTCTTTACCGAGGAAGGTTTCCGTTGCGACGACTGAACCTATGGGAATTGATATGGAATTTATTATACTGTTGTTCCTAAAAGAAATTATTTCGGTGCTCCCGCCGCCAATATCAACAATAATTCCCTCATGGATGTTAAGGGAATAAATCGTTGCTTTGAAAGCATAAGATGCCTCTTCTTCACCGGAAAGCAGTCTGAAATTGATATCTGTAGAGCTTGTTAAAAGCCTTAGAAATTGCTCTCTGTTTTCTGCCTTTCTTACCGCTGCGGTGGCAACCCCAATAATGCGGTTGCAGGGGATACCGTAGGAATTGCACAACTTTCTGTAGAGTTTGACGGTTTTTACGGCCTTATGCATGGCAATATCATTGAGCAACTTTCCGTCAATCATGTTCTCGCTTAACCTTATGGTATCTTTAATGTCATCAATAAGCCTAAAGGCACCACTGGCATTATTTCAAATATAACGAGCCTTACAGAGTTTGAGCCAAGGTCAATTATTCCTATCTTTTTTGACATGATTAATCCCACATTTCCTAAAATTAATTCTGGCTGGTCAGTAACGCTGCCGGTGTTTTTTCATCTAATTATACCATATTAGGCATCATTAATAACTTTTATTGTCTAAGAAAATTATATAATTTATTTTCCGCAAAATTAGTAGAAAAAAGTCGATAAACCTACAGCGTAAAAAGCGCAGGTAAAGCCTTCAAAATAATATTCCTTATATTATAATAATGAATATGCAAAAGTTAATATATCTCTAGTATACAGCATTCGAGGCAAAGATACATAAGATATGTTAATTACTATCGGCAGAGGAGAAGGAAATAAATGAATTTTAAATTTAAGATAGGCACAAAGGTTTTATTCGGAAAGGAATGCGTAAAAGAAAACAAGGCAATATTTAAAGATTTTGGCAAAAGAGCTTTGTTTGTTACGGGAAAGAATTCTGCGAAGGCAAGCGGAGCTCTTAGGGATGTTATAGAGGTGCTTGAGGAATACGGCATTGATTATGAGATTTATGACAGGGTTTTAAATAACCCCACTCTTGAAAATGTGAAAGAGGGAGGAGAAGCAGCAAGAAAATTTAATGCCGATTTCATTATCGGAATCGGAGGAGGCTCGCCTTTGGATGCTTCGAAGGCGATAGCGGTGCTTGCGAGAAATGATATTGAGCCTGTGGACTTATACAAAAATGTATTTGAAAATAAGCCCCTTCCTATAATAGCTATTCCTACCACCGCAGGAACCGGAAGTGAGGTTACTCCCTATTCCATTCTTACCCGCAACGACATAAAGACGAAAAAGAGCTTTGGCAATGAGGACACTTTCCCCGTTGTTGCATTTGTTGATGCCCGGTACACCGAAAGCATGTCCGATGAAATAACGATAGATACGGCACTGGATGCTTTTACCCATGCGCTGGAGGGTTATTTGGGAAGAAGGAGCACGCCGGTCAGCGATATTTTGGCTGTTGAAGCAATAAGGATATTCGGCGAGTGCCTGGAAGACCTTTTAATCAACAAGTTTGATTATGATATAAGGGAAAAGCTTTTATATATGTCCATGCTGGGCGGTATGGTGATATCCCATACCGGAACGACAATAATACACGGAATGGGATATTCTCTTACATATTTTAAAGATATTCCCCATGGCAGAGCAAACGGAATGCTGGTAAAAGAATATCTTAAGTATAATTATGAAGCGGCTAAAGGAAAAATAGATAATGTGCTGGGGCTTCTCGGTGTTTCGTCCATTGAAGCCCTTGGAGAAATAATTGACAAGCTTATTCCTAAAAAGCCGCTTTTGACAAAAGAGGAAATTGAGCTTTATGCAAGCCTGGCAATGAAGCAAAACAGCACTTTGTCCAACGCCCGGACAGTAGTTAAAGAAGATATGGAAGAGATATTTAAGAATACTTTTAAGGATGGTTGATATAAGGCTTATGATAATTGGAGTGATATCGGACACACATATAGGAGGAAGGATAAAAGACCTTCCGAAAGAACTTTTGGACGGGCTTCGTGGAGTGGACCTTATAATTCATGCCGGGGATATTTTAAAGGACTATGTAATATATGAGCTGGAAGAGATAGCACCGGTTGAGGCTGTGGCGGGAAACAACGACGATTATTATATTCACGACAAACTCGGGATTAAAAAGATAATAGACGTGGGTAAATTTAAGATCGGGATAACCCATGGAAATGGCGGAGGCAGCGCATTAAAAAGGGCAATGGCCATGTTTGCGAGGGACAAGGTGGATTGTGTGATATTCGGACACAGTCACATACCCTATAACGAAAAAATAGACGGCGTATTATATGTAAATCCCGGCTCACCTACTGATAAAAGGACGCAGAAACAGTATTCATACGCAATTTTAAAGGTGGATGATTCGGGGATTTCGGCACAAATCAGATATTTCTAGTTCCCGGACATTTCTAATTGAAAAGGATGAGAGGTTTATATGATAAATGCAAGAATTGTCTATATAAATGATATGCATGAGGCAAGAGAAGAAATACGAAAAATAGGTGTGGACGCATCGGCCATAACATGGCTTTCGCCTAAAGCATTGTCTGTTGCTGTAAAGATTGAAGATGTAAGCTCTTTTGATGCGAACATAATAAAGCAGGAAATGTTGGGCAAGGGCGGTGACGCTGCAGTAAACAGAGGCGTGGCAAATTTCAGTGCGGAAAGCTCCGATGTTCTTCTGATGGGTACATACAGCCAGTTTAACAGACTTGTGTACAAGCTTCAAATGCATGGCGGAAGTCTCAAGGAAACAGCCGATGAAATTCAAAGGCTTCTGGGAGGATTGGAGAAGGGAAAGCCGGAATATTTTGAATGCGGCAAGTATAGATTGCCCATAGGTGAAAAAACATATGTTATGGGCATACTCAATGTTACACCGGATTCTTTCTCCGACGGAGGAAAATATCTTGAGATTGACAGTGCAATAAAAAGAGCCAGGGAAATGGTGGAAGCCGGTGCCGATATAATAGATGTTGGGGGAGAGTCAACAAGACCCGGATATCAGCAGGTTGAAGCCATAGAAGAAATAAACCGGGTGGTACCGGTAATTGAAAGGCTGTCAAAGGAGCTGAATGTGCCGGTATCGGTTGACACCAGCAAGGCACAAGTTGCAGAAAAGGCTCTTTGTGCAGGGGCCTGTATCGTAAATGATGTTTGGGGTCTTCAGAAAGACCCGGCTATGGCAGAGATTGTATCAAAGTACGGTGCCGGGGTAATTATGATGCACAACAGTGACACCAAGGAATACAGGGACCTTATGGGTGACATTATAAAATTCTTGCGAAAGAGTATTGAAATAGCCGAGAAGGCGGGAATTACCAGAGAGAACATGGTCATTGACCCCGGAATAGGTTTTGGAAAGACTTTGGAGCACAATCTTGAGGTAATGAGAAGAATGAGGGAGCTAAATACTCTAAATCTTCCGGTTCTTCTTGGAACGTCAAGAAAGTCCCTTATAGGAAATGTTTTGGATTTGCCCGTAAATGAAAGACTTGAGGGACTGCCGCAACCATTACCCTTGGTATTGCCAACGGAGCGGATATTGTGAGAGTCCACGATGTAAAAGAAATGGTGCGGGTGTCAAGGATGACCGATGCGATGGTAAGGGTTTGATTTTGCGAAAGAAGGAAAATTGGAGATAGAATTGCTATGGATAAAATAGTATTTAAGGACATGAAATTTTACGGCTACCACGGGGTTTTCCCCGAGGAGAGGGAAAAGGGACAAAACTTTTATATTGATGTTGAAGCTTTTTTGGATTTGAGAAAAGCCGGAGAAACGGACGAGCTTCAAGAAACGGTAGATTATTCTAAAATATATGATATTATAGAGTATATAAATGAAAATAATAAATTTCGACTAATTGAGAGGTTTGCTCATATCATTTCCCGGGAAATTTTGTCGACATTTAGGCAAATAGAACGGATTATTGTCCGGGTTCGAAAGCCTGATGCTCCTATAGAAGGGGAGTTTAAATGGGTAGGAGTGGAAATAGAGAGGTTTTCCAATGAATTATAGGGTGTTTTTATCTTTGGGCTCAAATATAGAAGACAGGGAAAGACATCTGCTTGATGCCCTTAGCAATATTTTTAATATTTCCGATGTATGCCTTGAGAATATTTCCAATATCTACGAGACTGAACCTGTGGGCTATACTGAGCAGGGGCGGTTTTTAAACATGGCTGCACAAATAAGTACTTCTATCGGGGCAGAAGAACTTCTTAAGGAGCTTTTGGGAATAGAGAAGCTTCTTAAGAGGGAACGGCTGATACGGTGGGGACCGAGGACCATTGATATAGACATTCTTACTTATGGTGATTTGAGGATTAATATGCCCCATTTGGCAATTCCCCATCCGCGAATGTTTGAACGGGCCTTTGTTTTAAAGCCGCTTACGGATATTTTTGAAGGAGAAGAACTTCTGGGCATAAATATCCTGGAGGCGCTAAATAAATGTGATGACAAGGACGGAGTAAAATTGTATAAAAAATAACAATTTGTGATTTGCATGGAAATTGTTAAAATAATATAATTAGTATAATTGGATAAGTTTAATATGCTGCAAAGTAAGGTTTCTGGAGGTGTCTCTATGGTAGAAGTATACTACTACATCCCCAAAGAGGAAGTTGAAAATGCTGTAGAGTGCGGTTTGAAGTTGTCAGAGTATTTCGACAAAGAAATAATTATTGAAAATACCAAAATGAAATGCATATCAGCACTTCTGAATCCTAAAGACGATATTGAGAAATACAAGTCTGAAAGCTTAAGATGCGTTAAGCTTGAGCTGCCTTCGGAGTATTGCTTTGTGGCTGACAGATATTTGTATGAGATTGGTCTTAATCATTCAGAGGTGATGGAGCTTTATTTTGACTCGATTATGCCGATTGCAAATTACACCTTTGGATTGTACAGACTTCCGGAGTGCCTTGTTACAAGCACTGTTATAGGTGAACACATAAGCCTTTTGAATAAAAGGTTGGATTCCCCTGTTTTATTTGATAATTCTGAGGAACTATATATAAATAATGTTATTGAAAACTTAAAAGAAGATTATCCGAATATTAACGATGTAATGTTGTATTATTTTTATTGCAATCTGGAAAAACAAGGCGAGCTTGAGAGGATAGAGGATGAAGGAAACAAGGCAGTTGTTTTTCTGGATAAAAAGGCGGGAAAGACTTTTATAGCAAAAAAGCCTGATATTTGCTTTTAGTGAGAGATGATAAGAGTGAAAGATATAATTTTAAAAAAGTTAAAAGAATCAAAAGAGGATTATATTTCCGGCGAGGAGCTAAGCAGCATCCTTGGGGTATCAAGGACAGCTGTGTGGAAATGTATTAATGAGTTAAAAAAGGAAGGTTATGTTATTGATTCTTCCTCAAAAAAGGGCTATAAATTATGTTATGTGCCTGATATAATTAATCCATGGGAGATAAAAGAAGGTCTTGATACCAAGATTATTGGCAGAAGCGTCCACTGCTTTTCCGAGGTTGATTCAACCAATAACTATGCTAAGATGCTTGCTCAGAAAGGCTGCGAGGACGGTACTGTTATTTTGGCCGAACGCCAGACCCAGGGGCGGGGAAGGTGGGCAGAAGCTGGGATTCCATGGACAAAAAAGGGATATGGATGACTGTTGTGCTGCGCCCGGCTGTTGGATTGGAGGATGTTCAAATTATTACTCTTGCTGCTTCGGTAGCAGTAGCCTCCGCATTAAAGAAAGCCATGGACATAGATGCCGGGATAAAATGGCCAAACGATATAGTGTTGGACGGAAAAAAAGTCTGTGGCATCCTTACCGAAATGAGTATGGAGATGGAAAGAATCAATTTTCTTATTCTTGGTATTGGGATGAACTTTGGTCATGTGGAATCCGATTTCCCGGAAGAGATAAGAGACAGGGCTACATCTTTGGCCTTTATTTAAAAGGGAAAAAAGGATTGGACATCTCCGGATTTAGAAGAAGTCATCTTGTTAGAGTAATATTGTCGGAACTGGAAGAAGTATATGATAAAATTAATAAAGGCAAAGCAACTGCAGTAATTGAAGAATGGAAAAAGTATTCCGTAACGCTGGGAAAAGAGGTGCTTATAAAGTACAGGGAAGAGCAGTATACCGGCATTGCGGAGGATATAGACCAAAATGGCAGGCTTATAGTAAAACAAGATGACGGAACAATAAGAGAAGTTTTATCGGGGGAGGTTTCTGTAAGAGGACTTTTAGGATATACATAGCCCATGGAATTGTTTATATAGATAAATGGTATTTTATTTGGTTTAGTTTAATTTAATATTAAATGTGGGGGAGAGTTGCATAATGATTATTGACTTCCATGTACACTGCTTTCCTGACAAGCTTGCTCCAAGAGCTGTCTCGCAGCTTGCTGCGACTGCCGGTATTCCTCCAAGAGTTGACGGTACAATAAGCGGATTGAAGGAATCGATGAAAAGAGCCGGTGTTGCAAAATCGGTTGTTCTTTCTATTGCCACAAAGGTGACACAGACAGAAAATATCAACAACTGGTCCGCTGAAATTCAGGATGAAGAGATTATTGCATTCGGAAGTATTCATCCGGAATATGAAAATTGGAAAACAGAGCTTTTCAGGATAAAAGATATGGGAATTAAAGGCATTAAATTTCATCCCGACTATCAGAATTTCTTTGTGGATGACAAAAAGATGTTTCCGATTTATGAAACAGCTTTTGAATTGGGTCTGATAGTGGTATTCCATGCAGGTGTGGATATTGGTCTTCCCGCGCCGTATCATGCGACACCTGAAAGACTTGAAAAGATTGTTCGGACATTTCCGGGGTGCAAGGTTGTAGCTGCACATATGGGGGGGTTTTCCTTCTGGGACGATGTAGAACGATTTTTGGTGGGAACCGACATCTATTTGGATACATCATACAGTTTGGACTTTATGGATGGCGAGCAAGCCAAAAGGATTTTTAAGAACCATGACGTAAGCAAAATTCTTTTTGCGACAGATTCTCCGTGGATGGATCAGGAGGAGGCAATTTTAAAGCTAAAAAACCTTAATCTTGATAAAGAAACGGAAAATGCCATACTGGGCTTAAATGCAAAAGCTTTATTGGGATTGTGATTATGACGATAATGTTTAAGACTTGTGGTTTTGAAGAAAATTATATTTTGCCCCGAACAAGGGTATATACTTATTCCAGAAGGGGGATTCATAGTGGTTGATAATATCAACGGTAACAACGGCAACGGTGGCGACAGCGTAAATAACATTAAGAGCACCAATAACAACAGTGCGGTTAACAATACGAACAAAAATACCGGCAACAGAAACAACAGAAGAAGAGATTATCATAACAACAGGAGAAATTATTCAAAGGATGGCAAGCCGAATTTAAAAGACAATAAACCGGGCAGAGAAAATACCAATGTCAAAAATGCAAATAGAGAAAACAACAGCCAATTAAAGGGAAACGGCTTTAGAAAAGACAGTGTACCGCCGAGAACAGGTGGTATGCAGAACAACAGCTATTCTTACAGGGATTCCGGCAGGATGAAATCTGAAGAAACTGTGGAAGATATTAAGCTGGATATTGAAAGAATCGAAAAAGAAATAAAGCTTGAAATAAAAGAAATCAAGAGTATGAGACTTGGAGTTTAGACCTTTGGAGATGAGATTGAAATGATACTGGTTATAGATGTTGGAAATACCAACACTGTGTTTGGAGTATATGACGGCAAAAAGCTTTTGAATCATTGGAGGATGGAGACAAGCAAGGGAAAGACCTCTGATGAATACGGCATGTTTATGGTTAGCTTTTTAGCTATGAGAAGATTGATATCGGCAAGATTGAAGCGGTAGTTGTTGCTTCTGTGGTTCCGCCTATAATGTATTCTATTGAGCATGCGATACGGAAGTATTTCAAATTGGAACCGATAATTGTGGGTCCGGGAATTAAAACGGGAATAAATATAAAGTATGAAAATCCGAGAGAAGTAGGAGCGGACAGAATTATCAACGCAGTGGCAGCATTGGAATTATACGGTGGCCCCCTTATTATTGTCGATTTTGGCACTGCGACGACCTTTTGTGCAGTTTCTTCAAAGGGTGAATATCTTGGAGGGGTAATCTGTCCGGGGATAAAGATTTCTGCTGAGGCATTGTTTCAGAAGACGGCAAAGCTTCCGAAAATAGATCTCGCAAAGCCTGATACGGTAATTGGCCGCAACACGGTTTCAAGTATGCAATCGGGAATTATATACGGATATGTCGGAAAAGTTGATTATATAGTGCGGCGCATGAAGAAGGAAATGAGGGAAGACAATATAAAAGTTATTGCTACCGGCGGAATGGCAAGGCTTATTTCCAGTGAATCCGAGACTATAGATGAAATTAACGGACTTCTCACTTTGGAGGGCCTAAGAATTATATATGAGCGAAATAGATGAAATTGATTTATGCAGTAGTATGTAATGCTGTCGTTAACGCATGTGCATTGTGTCGCCTGGTTTGGCGTTTAAAAGATTTGGATGCATCCTTTTTTCTTGTAAAACTGAGTTGTAATATGCAAAAGTGGTTATTATAAGAAGCGGAAATGTAGGCATTGCAAATCTACCTTCACCACCCTCGACTAGAGCTATCAAAATAGATACACCTAAAATCAAAATATAGGCAAAGGAGAAAACAAGCAATATTTTATGGCTTGAGAACTTGTTTTTTCTTTTCCAATTGATGAAAAATATGAGCGGTGCTATTATAAAAGGTATTTGCAATAAAATCAATATACCTCTTTGGATAATGTTAACAAGCTTGATGGGGTAGGTACATTTGCTTCTGTCATTATAAGGATTCCGAATGTTTTCCAGAAATTAATTTCAGATTTTATTACAGCTTTAATATATATTTCCGGTTTCTTTAGCATGACCTTTATACACATATACTTGACTTTTTGTGAGAGTTCATCATAGCTAAGCCCGGTTTTTTCCTGTAATTCGTCTGTTATTCCCCATATTGTATCAATATGGGGAATTCCATTTCGAATGTTTTTATCCCTTTCCCTTATATATACCTCTTTGATTACATTATACGGATAATCATCGGGGGCAAGCTCAATGTAACCGCCGGCCATTTCCATAAAAGCAAATCCGCGGCCTGTGGCTATGCTAAAGGTATTATTGTACTTTAAATTTACAAATGACCAACCGATTATAGATATAAATAAGGGTATCAAACTCACAAAGGAGAATAGTAAAATTTTTAAAAATTTATATTTTCTTTTTGCAAGAAAAAAGATGAAATAGGCGGTGTACAATAATGGCAATGCAAAGTAAATGGGCCTTGTTAGTGCAGCAATACATGAAATGATTATTATAGACAGCATTTTCAATAAAACCTGTCCTTTGCCGTTATCCATGCTGACAAATAAAACAAAGCTTAAGAGTATGAAAAAGGCAGCCGTAGTCTCGCTTAAGATGGCCATTTCAAAAAATAAAAACGGTATAAATAGAGAGTAAAAGCAGGAACTAACCAGAGATAATACCCTGTTGTTTGTAAATTTATACACAGTAGCAGCTATAAAATATGAAATAATTACTCCCATTATCATTTGAATAAGGACGACAATTTTTAAGTTCAATCCGGATAACAGCATAATGAATGGATATCCTGGGGTTCTTAACCCGTCAAAGCCGGAAAGATCAAGCTTTGAAATCATGTTTGCCAAGTCTATGTAAGATTGTGTATCGGGGCATATAATAGGCTCCGATGCAAAAAAAATCACCAAACGAACTACCGAAATCAGAACAAGATAAGAAATCAACACCACTTCAAACTTTATTTTTTTAGTCAAACCAAGCATTATCTTCTCTCCCCCGCGTGTAAAAACAAATAGATGAAATCTACTGCTTTGCTGTCAATTATGGCTTACCAATTATAACTAAATTCAATTGATTATAACAGCATGAATTAATGTATTCAACTTAAAATTGTATTTAAATTGAAAAACTAAGCAGGCGATGCAGTATATATTTCCCTTTTTCCTTCGATTTGCTTAAAAAATCTGTTTTTTATCCTAACAGCCAATTAAAGCGACAAAAAAACCTATGGTTTTGCGAAGCTATATAAAAATAATATGCATTTTTTTGGGGAGGTTTTATTCATGAAAAGAGCAGCATCACTTATTTCTATCATTACATTGCTGCTGACCTTTATTATTCCTATTGAGGGGGTTTTTGCAGTAGAGGGCAATCTTCTGTACAACCCGGGATTTGAGCTGGGAAGCACTGAAGGTGGTATCCTTATGGAGATTGCAGTATTAATGCAGTCGACACGGATGCGCACAGCGGAAGCTATTGCGTTGTTGTTGAGGACAGGACTCAGGAGTGGAATGGTGTGGCCCAGGATATGCTGGACAAGCTTACTGTAGGTATGACCTATCAAATTTCGGCATGGGTCAAGATTGCAGGAACTGGAAGCCATCAAGTCAAAATATCGATGAAGAAAGTCGACAACGGCAAAGAACCGGTATATGACACCATTACATTGGGTAATGTCGACGGTTCCAAGTGGTATAGGATGTCAGGACCGTACAATTATACCGGTACGGACGTTACAAACCTTGAACTGTATATAGAGGGACCGCAAGCAGGTGTCAGCTATTATGTGGATGATGTAACAGTGACTGAAGTGGGGTCGTCCGCAACGTGGAAAGAAGAAGCAAATGCAAGAATTGAGCAAATCAGAAAAAGGGATGCAAAAATAAAGATTGTGGATTCAAACAATAAACCTGTTTCGGGAGTGAGCCTTGATGTTCGTCAGGTAAAACATGATTTTGGATTTGGTTCCGCTATTACCATGAATGCAATGCATGATTCCCGTTATACCGAATTCTTCAAGAATAATTATGAGTGGGCTGTGTTTGAAAACGAAGCAAAATGGTATTCCAACGAAAGCAGTCAGGGCAATGTTTCCTATTATAATGCGGACAGATTGTATGAGTGGTGTGCCGAGAACGATATAAAGGTAAGAGGCCATTGTATATTCTGGGAGCCGGATCAATGGCAGCCATCCTGGCTGAACGGGCTTACCGCAGATGCTCTTAAAAAAGCGATAGATGCAAGGCTTGAGAGTGTTGTTCCCCATTTTAGAGGCAAATTCCTTCACTGGGATGTAAACAATGAGATGCTCCATGGGGATTTCTTCAAGAGCCGCTTGGGAGAGTCCATATGGCCTTATATGTTTAAGAGAACCAGAGAGCTGGATCCCGATGCAAAGCTCTTTGTAAATGATTTCAACATTATCACTTATGCTGAGGGTGATGCATACATAAGTCAGATTGAATGGCTCTTGGAAAACGGTGCCGAAATAGATGGTATAGGGGTACAGGGACATTTCGATGAAGAGGTTGATCCCCTTGTTGTAAAGGCGAGACTGGACAATTTGGCAACTCTGGGTATTCCTATATGGGTAACCGAATATGACTCTACTACACCGGATGTAAATAAGAGGGCAGAGAACCTTGAAAACCTTTATCGTATCGCATTCAGCCATCCATCGGTTGACGGTATTATAATGTGGGGATTCTGGGCAGGTGTCCACTGGAGAGGTCAGGATGCCGCAATAGTGGATCAGGACTGGACTGTAAATGAAGCAGGAAAGAGATATCAAGCTCTGTTGAAGGAATGGACCACAATTACCTCGGGCACTACCAACAGCGCAGGTGCATTTGATTTCAGAGGATTCCACGGTACATATGAAGTTACTGTGAATGTTCCGGGAAAAGAGCCATTTGTGAAGACTATAGAGCTTGAAAAGGGAAATGGAACGGCTGTATACACATTTACTGTGGATGGAACAGCTGTTGATCCTGTTTTATACGGAGATTTAACTCAGGATGGACAGGTAAATTCAACGGATTTGGCTGCCATGAAAAGATACTTGTTGAGAAGCTATGAATTGTCGGAAGGCGGACTTAAGGCAGCAGATTTGAACGGTGACGGCAAAGTTAATTCTACAGATTTGTCTATTTTTAAGAGATATTTGTTAAGAGAGCTGGATGAATTCCCAAGATAAAATTAAGATTTGGTGTTAATATACGGCAATTGGAAAATAAAATTATTGAAAGGTCGGGAGAAATCCCGATCTTTTTTAGCTTCTTGGAATGAAATGAAAGAGGCAAAAAAATAACAGAAAATAATAAAAAATTCTAAATAACGTGACAAATCATATAATATATTATATGATTATATTATATCCGTGAATAAGTAAATCGGTATTGGAACTGGGGGTATGATAATGAAAAAATGTCCAAATTGTGGCGGTAGCATAATGATTTAAATTCATTTTGCGAGTGGTGCGGTTCAAAGATTCCGGAAGGTACGGAAAGTAAGTCGGATTATTTTGAGGATAGCAATGACAGCTTTGGTTCAAATGCAAATACGAGAATGAATATGAATCATGGCATGAACAAAAAATTACGGTTCAAACTATAGTTCAAATAGCAGCAGAAATAATTATTATTCGGCAGAAAACGATGACTCAGGTGTTATGGCATTAATATTCGGTATATTGTCGATTTTTTGCTGCGCTATTATTTTTGGACCTCTGGCTATAGTTAAGGGAAATGAGTCTAACAGTTCGGTGGGAAAAGCAGGAAAGATCCTGGGTATAATCGGTTTGTGTTTGTGGGCACTCGGTATTTTTCTTAACGGTTTAAATATTCTAATTCCGTAATAATGCTCTCATTTTATAAGTTAGATTGATATATTTATCCAAAGAAGAACGGGGTAATATGAAAATGTTTTCAAGCTCCAATACATATAAGGATTCAAAGATATGTTCTTATAATAACAGGAATGATTTGTTGGTAATTATATTCCTGTTTTTTGTTATTCTCTGTTCCTTTATTTTGAATGTCAGAGACGATTATACTTATTTGCAGTTTCCCGACTTTGATTTCAAGATTCCGGGCTCATGTCTTTTCAAGAATGCAACAGGTCTCAATTGCCCCAGTTGCGGTATGACAAGAAGCTTTGTCTCCATAAGTCATTTTGATTTTGAGGGTGCCCTTCGGTATAACATGGCGGGCATTTTAGTGTATGTATGGTGTTTAATGGAAATAATTTACAGAACACTTCGGGTATTGACAAAAAACTATTCTATTTTGCTAAAGCCTTTGAGATACCTGACAAACATCGTAATAGCAATAGCGATTGTTGTTGCTGCTGTCAATTGGGAGATATTCAAGTGACATTAAAGGATGCATTTTTGTGTAGAATAAATCACATATCCATGGTATAATATGTGATTATGGATTTTAATAATGATAATGTAAGAGGTGCAGTATGTTTGAGAAGTTTCAGGCGGCAGAAAATAGATATGATGAAATAAATCACAGGTTAAGTGACCCTGCTGTAATAGCAAATCAGGATGAATACAGAAAGCTTATGAAAGAGCATGCAGAGCTGGAAGCGCTTGTTACAAAATACGATGAGTACAAAAAAGTAACCAAGGAAATTTCAGATGCTGAAGAAATGCTGAATGAAAAACTGGATAAAGAGTTCCGTGAAATGGTTGAAATGGAGCTGGAGAAAGCGCAGGAAAGGCTGGAAGCTTTGAAGAAGGAAATGAAAATACTTCTTCTTCCCAAGGACCCCAATGATGAGAAAAGCGTTATTGTTGAAATCAGAGGCGGTGCTGGAGGTGAAGAGGCTGCTCTGTTTGCCGGAGATTTATTCAGAATGTATACCCGGTACGCGGAGAGGAACGGATGGAAAGTAGAAATGCTTGACTCCAATCCAACTGAAATAGGCGGATTCAAGGAAGTGACGTTTTCCATTGAAGGAAGTGGAGCATACAGCAGGCTGAAATTTGAAAGTGGTGTTCACAGGGTGCAGAGGATTCCGGCTACGGAAGCCAATGGAAGAGTGCATACGTCCACAGTTACAGTGGCTGTGCTGCCCGAGGTTGAAGAGATTGATGTGGAAATAAACCCAAATGATTTGAGAATTGACACCTATAGGGCTTCCGGTGCCGGCGGACAGCATATTAACAAGACCGAATCGGCCATAAGAATAACACACTTGCCCACAGGGCTGGTTGTCAGCTGTCAGGACCAGAGATCCCAGCATAAAAACAGGGAGAAGGCTATGAGAGTTTTAAGGTCCAAACTTTATGAGATGGCTCAGGAGCAGCAGAACAGCGAAATTGCCCAAGAGAGGAAAAGCCAGGTAGGTACCGGTGACAGAAGTGAGAGAATTAGAACCTACAATTTTCCTCAGGGCCGCGTAACGGATCATAGGATTGGACTTACCCTTTACAAAATAGATGATATAATTGACGGTGATATTGACGAAATAATAGATGCACTGATTACAACTGATCAGGCCAACAGGCTTGGAAACGGTGCTGAAGATGATGAAAATTAAGATAGTATAATAATTTGTCCTCCGCTAGAATAGAATGTTAATAAGAAAAAAAGCAGGGGGATAATTGTGAATTATTTAATGAAAGTTACCTTGATTGGCCTTGTCTCAGGTATTGCGGGAACGGGTATCGGAGGCTTAACGGCTTTTTTTGTTAAGGATGTGAACCGGCGTTTTTTAAGCTTCATATTAGAGCTTTCCGCCGGGTTGATGACGTCTGTGGTATGTTTTGAACTTATTCCGGAGGCATTTACATATGGAGGAAATGTTCTTGCCTTTGCGGGAGTATTTGCCGGGGTTTTGACCATGCTTGCAGTAGAAGAGTTGATGGTGCGCTACCAGAGTGCAAAGCCCAAAAAAAGCAGTTCAAGCCTTCTTAGAACCGGCATATTGATGTCTGTGGGAATTGCACTTCATAATTTTCCCGAGGCTTTGCCGTAGGTTCGGGCTTTGGAGCTTCAGTAGGTTTGGGTATCATGATAACTTCTGTGATTATGATACACGATATTCCCGAAGGAATTGCCATGGCGGTTCCGATGCGTGCAGGGGGCCTTAGCGGTTCAAAGGCATTTATTATTACGGTGCTTTCCGGAGCTCCCATGGGGATTGGTGCTTTAGCCGGGGCGCTCCTTGGAGGAATATCCCCCAAATTTATCGGTGTTTGTCTCGGATTTGCAGCAGGAGCAATGCTTTATGTGGTATACGGGGAATTGGTGGTAGAGTCAAAAAAGCTGTATTTGGGCAGATTATCATCAATAGGGAATGTATTGGGGATTATTTGTGGTATAATAGTTACATTACTAAATTAAAAAAAAGATAATTGGAAGTTTTAAAAGCTTCATTATAATTTTATAATGAAGGAGCACGGTTAGGAGTAGTAAAGTGAAAACAGAAATACTAAAGATACAACCGGACAATATTGACAGTGAGAAAATAAAATATGCTGCTGAGGTCCTGCGGGGAGGAGGCATTGTGGCTTTTCCCACTGAAACGGTTTATGGACTTGGAGCCGATGCATTGAATGAAAATGCTGTAAAGAAGATTTTTGAAGCTAAAGGAAGGCCCTCGGACAATCCTTTAATTGTTCATATAACAGGAAAGGAATCGGTTGACGGCCTTGCTGCAGTTGTTTCGCCGCAGGCTCAAGTTTTAATGGACAGGTTCTGGCCGGGACCTCTTACCCTTGTTGTTGAAAAATCCGGCAAAATACCCTCTGCTATTACAGCAGGGCTTTCTACTGTTGGACTTAGGGCGCCGTCGCATCCCATAGCTCTTGCCCTGATAAGGGAGGCAGGAATTCCTATTGCTGCTCCCAGTGCCAATTTGTCGGGAAAGCCAAGCCCGACCGCGTCAAAGCATGTTATAGACGATTTGTATGGCAGGGTGGATGTTATAATCGACGGCGGCGATGCAGATATCGGGGTTGAATCTACGGTTTTGGACGTAACAACCGACGTGCCTGTGATTTTAAGGCCGGGGGGAGTGTCCTTTGAGCAGCTTAGGGATGTTTTGGGAAATGTGTCCATAGATCCGTCGCTTATGAAAAAGCCTTCTGAGGACTTTGTACCCAGAGCTCCGGGAATGAAATACACCCATTATTCTCCGAAAGCCGATGTAATTGTCGTCGAGGG
This sequence comes from Acetivibrio straminisolvens JCM 21531, assembly GCF_000521465.1. Taxonomy (GTDB): domain Bacteria; phylum Bacillota; class Clostridia; order Acetivibrionales; family Acetivibrionaceae; genus Hungateiclostridium; species Hungateiclostridium straminisolvens. The sequence continues at coordinate 80,217 of NZ_BAVR01000005.1, read as the reverse complement.
AGAGCCTCAAAAGGTTGCAGAAAAGATTAACAGCCTTATAATGGAATATCAAAGCAAAAATATTCCTGTGGGTGTGCTGGCAACGGAGCAGACCAAGGAACTTTACAAAGGCATACCCTATATTACATTAGGTGACAGATTGGAGCCTGAGACCATAGCAGCAAACTTGTTCAAGGCATTTAGAGATTTTGACGATATTGGTATAAAAGTTATACTTGCAGAAGCAATTAATAATGAGGGAATTGGACTGGCAGTAATGAATAGGATGAAAAAAGCTGCCGGGTATAATATAATAAAGGCTACATAGTGTTTTGATAATAAGCAATCAAAAAAAGGGTCAAAAGATTGCTGAAATTGTAAGATACAAAGGAGCCGCAATATGAAAAAAGTACTTTTTGTATGTACCGGAAACACTTGCAGAAGCAGTATGGCAGAAGGCTTGTTCAATTATGCCGTGGAGAACGATAAAGACGGTTTGAAAGATTTTAAGGCTTTTTCGGCGGGCCTGTCCGCGTTTGAAGATGATTGTGCCAATCCTAAAGCGGTAAAGGTTTTAAAAGAGCATTACAATGTGGATATTTCTTCTCATAAAGCAAGAAGAATTACAAAAAGTGATGTGGAAAGCGCCTATATCATACTGACGATGACCAAAAATCACAAGAATGCGATTTTGGCAATGTATCCCGGTGCAGCAGATAAAACCTATACGGTTAAGGAATATGCCTATGGAGATGACGTAAGCAGTGACTCTATGAACCAAGGACATCATCGGAATCATAATATGGATATTAGTGATCCTTACGGCTTGCCTGAGGAAGTGTACAAGATATGTGCTGGAGAAATAAAGGATGCTTTGGATAGGATAATAATAAAGCTAAAGGAATAATTAATGTTGTGCCTTTAAGGTAATAGGACTTTTTTGTCTTAAAACAAACTTTGACATGTGCATATTAATACTATAAAATATATTCTTGGAGGAAAGTATGAAAATTGGAATCGGAAGCGATCACGGCGGTTACAATTTAAAAAGAGAAATAATAGATTTTCTAAAAAAAAGAGAGTATGAGGTTATTGACTTTGGGACATACGGAACTGATTCGGTGGACTATCCGGATTTCGGACTTAAAGTTGCAGAAGCTGTAAAAGGCGGAGAATGTGACAGGGGTATTGTAGTATGCGGTACTGGAGTTGGAATATCAATATCTGCAAACAAAGTTCCGGGCATCAGAGCAGCTGTATGTACCAACAGCTATATGGCAAGAATGAGCAGGGAGCATAATGATGCCAATATACTGGCTTTGGGAGAACGGGTTGTCGGTCTTGACCTTGCCTTGGATATTGTTGACACTTGGCTAAAAGCTGAGTTTCAAGGAGGAAGGCATTCGGCTAGGGTTGGCAAGATTGGTGAAATTGAAGAAAAATACAGCAAATAGGAGAGAGAGAAACATATGAAAAATGTTTTTGTAATGGACCATCCGTTAATTCAGCATAAGATATCATTATTAAGAGATAAAAATACCCAGACCAAGGAATTCCGTGAACTGGTTTCCGAAATATCCATGTTGATGGGTTATGAAGTAACTAGAAATATGCCGCTTAAGGAAGTTGAAATTGAGACTCCTGTCGGTGTGGCAAGAACAAAAGTTATATCCGGCAAGAAGCTCGGTATCGTTCCGATCCTGAGAGCAGGCTTGGGTATGGTTGACGGCATGCTGAAGCTTTTGCCTATGGCAAAGGTGGGGCATATAGGTTTGTACAGAGATCCTGAGACTCTTCAGCCGGTGGAGTATTACTGTAAGCTTCCTTTTGATATTGCCGAAAGGGAAATTGTGGTGCTGGACCCTATGCTTGCAACCGGAGGTTCTGCATCTGCGGCAATAAAATATTTAAAGGAAAAGGGTGTAAGCAGCATAAAGCTGATGTGCCTCATTGCATCTTTGGATGGAATAAAGAAAATAAATGAGGACCATCCTGAAGTGTTAATATATTGTGCAGCTGTAGACGATAAATTAAATGATCACGGATATATAATTCCGGGATTGGGAGATGCGGGAGACAGACTTTTTGGCACTAAATAAGCCTTTTGGTAATTAACAGGAGGAAAGTTTATGAGGCCATCTTGGGACGAATATTTTATGGAGATAGTTGAGCTTATTAAAACTAGGTCTACATGCCTTAGGCGTCAAGTAGGTGCTTTGATTGTAAAGGATAAAAGGATTCTTGCAACCGGCTATAACGGTGCGCCGGTGGGCTGCAAACACTGCAGTGAGATCGGCTGCCTCAGGGAAAAACTCAAGGTGCCCTCCGGACAGAGGCACGAGCTTTGCAGGGCTATACACGCGGAGCAGAATGCAATTGTCCAGGCTGCGTACTCCGGTACAAGTGTAAAGGACGGTACGTTGTATGTGACAAACCAGCCATGTATATTATGTGCTAAAATGGCTATAAATGCGGGAATAAGAAAGATTGTGTTCAAAGGTGATTATCCGGACGAACTGTCCATGGAAATATTGAAAGAAGCCGGTATTAGAGTTGTGAGGTTTGAAGCTGATGCAAAAATTTAATATTGTATTTGAAAAAATAGTTATGACTAAAGACAAATTTTATATACAAAAGATTAAGGCGACTAATAAATAAAGAAGGTGTTGTTGGTGATTTATGAATATATCATATTCTTTGCATTGGCGTTTATCGTAGCGTTTTCTTCCACACCGATTGCTAAAAAAATAGCCTTTAGTGTGGGCGCTGTCGATGTGCCGAAAGATGCAAGGAGGATGCATAAAAAGCCTGTTGCAAGGCTCGGAGGCTTGGCCATATTTACGGGCTTTATAGTTTCATTATTGTTTGGATTGTTAAGTACATATCTTAATATGAAAGGAATCATACCTAACAGACAGCTTTTGGGGATGCTTATTGGTGCCTTTATTATAGTTGCCATTGGTATTGTTGACGACATAAAGCAGCTTGGACCTAAACTCAAGCTAGTTTTTCAAATAATGGCCGCTCTTTCGGTAGTATTTATATCGGATATTAGGATTGTGAATATTACCAACCCTTTTGCCGAAGGAGGTACGACCCAGTTTAATAATTTTGTCTCCTATCCTCTGACTATTATGTGGATAGTGGGGGTAACCAATGCAATCAATTTGATTGACGGTTTAGACGGTCTTGCAGCAGGGATATCATCCATATCGTATCTTTCCTTGTTCTTTGTTTCACTTATTACAGGCGATACGGGAAGCGCAATGATTACTGTGATGCTGGCAGGTTCTACATTGGGATTTTTGCCGTACAATTTTAACCCTGCCAAGATATTTATGGGAGACACCGGTGCTACATTTTTGGGCTTTACGTTGGCGGTTGTTTCCATACAAGGAATGCTCAAATCCTATGCTGCTCTTTCGATTGCGGTACCTCTGCTTGTGCTGGGACTTCCGCTGTTTGATACGATATCTACCATATTCCGGAGGGCTTTAAACAGAAAGCCTATCATGCAGCCGGACAGGGGACATTTGCATCACAAGCTTATAGATATGGGATACAGTCAAAAGCAGACAGTGCTTGTTATGTATTCGCTGAGCGGAGCATTGGGGCTAAGTGCCATAGTTCTGGCGGACAAAGGCTTTGTCAGTGCCATTATACTTGTAATAACCGTTGCGGCCTTTGTAATCGGCGGGGCAAGATATATGTTGGAAATGGATAATGTGGAAATACCTGAAAAATACAAACCAAGTGAAGAAATGGTAAGTCCGGTTGTCAACGAAATAAAGGACCTGGAAAAACAGTAGGCAGCGAGGAGAATAGAAATTGAAGAAACTGAGAGTAATGACTGTCTTTGGCACCAGACCTGAAGCTGTAAAAATGGCGCCTTTAGTCAATGAGCTAAAGAAGTGCAGTCAAATTGAGGCTATTGTCTGTGTTACGGCACAACACAGGCAAATGCTTGATCAGGTTATGGAAATGTTTAATATAGATGCGGATTATGACCTTGATATAATGAAGGATAAACAGACATTAATAGATATAACCACAAGGGCTTTAGAGCGCTTAAGCGTTATACTTGACGAAGCAAAGCCCGATATAGTATTGGTTCATGGGGATACCACTACTACTTTTGTGGGAAGTCTGGCCGCATTCTACAAAAAGATCAGCGTGGGACATGTGGAAGCTGGACTTCGTACCTTCGACAAATACTTCCCCTATCCCGAGGAAATAAACAGACGGCTTACCGGGGTGATATCCGACCTGCATTTTGCACCGACTAAGACCAACAGGGATAATCTTGTCCGGGAAGGTGTGGACGAAAGCAAAATATATATAACCGGCAATACTGTAATTGATGCCATAAAAACTACTGTGGTCGAAAATTATAATTTTGCAAATGAAAGCCTCAGAAAATTGGATTTTGATAAGAGAATTATAACCGTTACGGCCCATAGAAGGGAAAATCTCGGCGAGCCTCTGCACAACATTTGCGAGGCTCTAAGACATATTGCCGACCGCTATGAAGATATACAGATAGTATACCCTGTTCACTTAAATCCGGCAGTGCAGGAAGTGGCAAGGAAGATTCTCGGAAACCATGAGAGGGTACGCCTGATCGAGCCTTTAGATGTACAGGATATGCATAATTTGATGGCAAGGTCCTATCTTGTCATGACGGATTCCGGAGGTCTCCAGGAAGAGGCACCGTCGCTGGGTAAACCTGTGTTGGTTTTAAGGAACGAGACAGAAAGGCCGGAGGCAGTGAAAGCCGGTACGGTTAAACTTGCGGGAACCGAAAGAGAAAATATCATACGTTTGACCGAGGAACTGTTGGATAACGATATGGAATACGACAGGATGGCAAGAGCTGTTAATCCCTATGGAGACGGTTTTGCCTCCGAAAGAATTGTTAAAGCGCTTTTATTTGAATTTGGATTATCAAAAACGAAGCCTGAGGGATTTAGTGTGAAAATATAAACTATAGAGACAAAAAATAGATTATATTTGATTAAAATAGGTATTGAATAGTAAAAAACTCTGTGGTAATATATTTTTAAATATTAAAGAGACTGTTATTTAATTACAATTAAATATTTTATGTATATTTGAGAGTTTTGCCGAAGAAGCCGAAACTATGAGCTTATCGGCCTTTTTTAATATATTTTTTCATATTAGTAATACTATTAAAGGTAAAATAGGATGTGAATAACTGCAGTAAAAATATATAAAACCTGGTTAAATAAGAAGGCGAATATGAATGGGTGAGTTTGCAAGTGAATTACAAAGGTTAATAAAGCCAAATAAGTTGATTAACATTTCCGTTTTCGGTTTTGACATGTCAATTACAGATTCTGTGGTCATGATGTGGATTGTGATGGCTGCACTTATAATTTTTTCTCTTGTTTTTACAAGAAAGCTTAAGACAATCCCGGAGGGCAAGCAAAATGTAGTTGAGGTCATTGTGGAATTTGTATACAATTTTGCAAAGGATTCTATGGGCCACCATGGGAAGCTGTTTGCCCCGTATATAGGTACGATTTTACTGTTTTTGGTTGTTTCCAATATAATAGCTATTTTCAACATCGTCCCTTCCAGCAAAGATATTTATCACTGGACAGGAATAGAATATTTTGAGCATCTGAATTTTGCCATAAGACCGCCTACAAAAGATGTGAATGTGACGTTGACTTTGGCTCTGATGTCAATGGTTGCGGTAGCTTTGGCCGGGATAAAGGTAAAGAAAATCTCCGGTTGGCTAAAGAGCTTCTTGGAGCCTGTGCCCTGATGTTGCCTTTTAAGATACTTGACTATGTGATAAGACCTGTATCACTGTGCTTCCGTATGTTTGGAAATGTCCTGGGCGCCGTAATTATTATGGAACTTGTGTATTTTGCATTACCGGCTGTATTACCGGCGTTTTTGAGCATATATTTTGATTTGTTTGACGGTATTTTGCAGGCTTATGTATTTGTATTTCTGACATCGATTTATATTGGCGAGGCGATTGAATAAGGAGGTGATTATATGGCAGGAATAGTGGCAATTGCGGCAAGTATATGTGTTCTCACAGGAGTGGCTGCGGGAGTGGGTATCAGCGTAGCAACATCCAAGGCGGTGGATGCTGTGGCAAGACAGCCCGAGGCTGCGGACAAGATAAGAAATATTGTGATTCTGGGGGCAGCGTTGGCAGAAGCAACTGCAATATACGGATTTGTAATAGCGCTGTTAATGGTTTTGCTAAAATAGCAAAGGTGAAAACAAGACCAGATTGCAGAAGATATTTAGAAGATATGAGAAAGATAGAATGCTGCAAGAGAGAAATCTGTCTCTTGCAGCAAAGAAAGAGAGGTGCTGTTTCCTGTGATTTCGGAATTTATACACATTCCCACATTTATTTATACTGCAATAAATCTTTGTGTGCTTTATCTAATATTGAAAAAGCTTCTCTTTAAGCCGGTATGGGAGTTTATGGAGAAAAGGAAGAATGCCATTAGGGAATCGATGGAAAAGGCAGAAAAGGAAAAATCCGAGGCTTTAGAGCTCAAGGGCAAATATGACAGTGAGCTCAAAGAGGCATATGTAAAAGCACAAAAGATACTTAAAGAAGCAGAAGAAAAGGCAAAGCAGGAATATGAAAGAATAATCCGGGATGCCAAAAATGAGGCAGAAGCATTGAAAATAAAAGCAGAAGAAGATATTGAGCGTGAAAAGGAGAAGGTACTCAAGGAAATAAGAAATGAAATAGTGAGCCTCGCACTGGAGGCAGCATCAAAGGTTTTGGAAGCCAATATGGATACTGAAGAGAACAGGAGACTGGTAAACAATTTTATTGATGAGCAGGGTGTGGCATAAGACATATAAAAGCTTTTGCCGGGAGCAAAATGTGTGCATTACTAGGAAGGTGAGACTAATGCAGCTGGTTAATACCAGGTATGCTGAAGCATTAATAGATGTAACCGAAGAAAAGAATTCGACCGATGAGGTTTTAAAAAACTTTGCCGCAATTTTAAAACTACTTGAGCAAAACCCGGAATTTTATTCATTTTTGCTTGATCCTCAGGTACGGATTGAAAATAGAAAAAGGGCGATAATGAATATATTTTCAGGACGGGTTCAAGAAGAGCTTGTAAATTTTTTAATGCTCCTTGTGGACAAAGGAAGACTTAAGAATATCGGAACAATTGCGGATGAGTATTTTAGATTGGCAAACGAAAGAAAAAATATATTGATTATGACAATAATTTCTGCTTATCCTTTGGAGGAGATGCAGATTGATAGAATAAAGAAAAAGTATAAAAAGCTTTACAACAAGATTGATGTAAAAGCCAAATTGGTTGTTGATAAGTCACTAATTGGCGGAGTCAAAATACAAATAGGCGACAGGGTTATTGATGATTCAATAAAGGCAAGGTTGATAGCTTAAAAGAAATAATGTTGAAATAGATGTGTTTAAAGATAAGGGACGATTAATTATATTAAAAAGCTTTTTGGCTTGGGGTGATAAGCAGTGGTTTTAAGACCTGAAGAGGTAAGTTCGATATTAAAGCAGCAAATAGATATGTATGGCAACAAATCCCATGTAGATGATGTGGGTTATGTTTTGCAGGCAGGGGACGGGATTGCCAGGATATATGGGCTCAGCAACTGTATGTCCGGTGAGCTTTTGGAGTTTGAAAACGGTGTGTTCGGCATGGCAATGAACCTCGAGGAGGATAACATAGGCTGTGTTTTGTTTCGCGGCGAAAGGGATATAAAAGAGGGAACATTGGTAAAGAGGACGGGAAAAGCTGTTGAGGTTCCTGTGGGGAAGGCTCTTATCGGAAGAATAATTGACCCTCTTGGGAATCCGTTGGACGGAAAAGGAAAAATTGAGACGGATAAGTTCCGGCCTATAGAAAATCCGGCTCCGTCAGTAATGGACAGAAAATCGGTAAACAGACCCCTTCAAACGGGAATTATGGCAATTGATGCAATGGTTCCCATAGGAAGGGGACAGAGGGAGCTTATAATTGGAGACAGACAGACCGGTAAAACCGCTATTGCAGTGGATACAATACTGAATCAAAAGGGTAAGGATGTTATATGTATTTATGTTTCTATAGGACAAAAGGCTTCTACGGTTGCGGATGTGGTGAGCACCCTGGAGAAGATGGGAGCTATGGAGTACACGGTAGTAGTATCTTCTACAGCCAGTGAGATGCCTACATTGCAGTATATTGCTCCCTATGCCGGTTGTTCTATTGCGGAAGAGTTTATGTATAATGATCATAAGGATGTTCTGATAGTATATGACGACCTGTCCAAGCATGCCGTTGCATACAGGGCCATGTCGTTGCTTTTGAGAAGACCGCCGGGAAGGGAAGCCTACCCGGGAGATGTATTCTATCTTCATTCGAGACTCCTTGAGCGGGCTGCACAGCTGAGTGACGAACTGGGAGGAGGCTCGATAACTGCTCTGCCTATAATTGAGACTCAGGTGGGAGACGTTTCGGCATACATTCCGACTAATGTAATTTCTATAACTGACGGACAGATATATCTTGAAACGGAGCTCTTCTATTCCGGACAAAGACCTGCTGTAAATGTGGGACTTTCGGTCTCAAGAGTGGGCGGTGCGGCGCAGATCAAGGCTATGAAAAAAGTTGCGGGGGCACTGCGAATCAATCTTGCCCAATACAGAGAGCTGGCTGTGTTTGCACAGTTTGGATCCGATCTTGACAGGGCTACGAAAGATAAGCTCATACAGGGTGAAAGACTGGTCGAGAGTTTAAAACAGTCAAGGGGTGCAACTATGCCGGTGGAAGATCAGGTAATAGTACTCTTTATGGCTACAAATAAATATCTTATGGATTTACCTGTAAAGGAAGTCAGGGATTTTAACAGGGAGTTTGTAAAGTTCGTAAACGGCAATTATCCCCAAATCTCTAATGCAATAAGAAATACGGGAGAACTCAGTGAGGAAACCGAGGGCATGCTGAGGAAAGCCGCGGAGGAATTTAAAGAACAGTACTTGAAAACGAAGAGATAACTGGATTACATATATATGGAGACGGTGATTTAAGATGGCTCATATAAACGAAGTAAAGCTCAGAATGAAGAGCATTAAGGAGACCAGACAAATTACAAATGCAATGAAGCTAATATCGGCAGCAAAGCTTAAAAAAGCCAAGAGACAGCTGGAAAAGGCAAGTCCCTACTTTGAAAAGGTTAGAGACACTATGGCGGATATTCTTCTAAGAAGTGGAAAAATAGAAAATAAATACTTTCATGCAAGGGAAGAAAAGGAGGTTAAAAAAAAGGCCTATATTGTTATTACAGGAGATAAGGCTTTGCCGGAGGCTACAACCACAGCATAATTAAATTTACAGAAGAGCATCTAAAGCAAAACAAAGAAGCTTTGCTCTTTGTTGCCGGAAATGTGGGAAGGAGCCATTTTGTAAAGAATAAGTACAATGTATATATGGAGTTCGACTATCCGGTTCAAAACCCCAGTATATATATGGCAAGGGAAATCACAGAAATTATTTTAAACCTTTTTGACAAAGAGGTCTTTGATGAATTGTATATAATTTATACCCATATGTTTTCCAGTGTCAAGATGGAACCGAAGCTTATCAAGCTGCTGCCTTTGGAATTGGAAACATTGAAAGAAAAGCTCCAAATTAATGAAAATGGCGGCAGGATATTGGATGACTGCATGGAATATGAACCGGACCCTGAATTTGTATTTAATATATTGGTTCAGAAATATGTTAAAGGAGTAGTATACGGAGCTTTGTGGAATCCTTTACAAGCGAACAGAATTCAAGAATGACTGCGATGGATAATGCTACTGCCAATGCCAATGACATACTGAAAAAGCTGGATCTTTTATACAACAGGGCAAGGCAGTCAAAAATAACGCAGGACATCACTGAAATTGTTGGCGGTGCAGAAGCTTTAAAATAGGGAGAACAATTATAGAAATCCACATTAGAAAGAGAACGAATGGAGTGAAGCAATATGGCGGCTGAAAATGTCGGTACGGTGATACAGGTAATTGGGCCTGTTATAGATATAAGATTTGAGAGAGAGAATCTACCTTCGATATACAACGCAATAAAAATCTATGGAGAAGGCATCAGCGTGATTGCCGAAGTGATGCAGTATACGGGAAATGATACTGTAAGATGTGTGTCGATGAATTCCACGGACGGCCTGAAAAGAGGCATGAAGGCTGTGGATACAGGGGAACCTATAAAGGTTCCGGTGGGCAAAGAGGTTTTGGGAAGGGTTTTTAACGTTTTGGGAGAGCCTGTTGACGGCAAAGGCGAAGTAAATGCAACCAAATACCTTCCGATTCACAGAGAGGCACCCGGCCTAAACGAGCAAAAACCGGTAACGGAGATTTTGGAAACAGGAATAAAGGTAATTGACCTTCTGGCTCCTTACGCCAAAGGGGGGAAAATAGGCTTGTTTGGCGGTGCGGGAGTCGGTAAAACAGTGCTTATAATGGAGCTTATAAGAAACATTGCTACAGAGTATGGCGGATATTCCGTATTTACCGGAGTTGGAGAGAGGTCAAGGGAAGGCAATGACCTTTGGAATGAGATGAATGAATCCGGTGTTATAGAAAAAACAGCTTTGGTATTCGGACAGATGAATGAGCCCCGGGCTCAAGAATGAGAGTGGGTCTTTCGGGGCTTACCATGGCAGAGTATTTCAGAGACGAACTGGGCCAGGATGTGCTTCTTTTTATTGACAATATATTCAGGTTTATTCAAGCGGGTTCTGAAGTGTCGGCTCTTTTGGGAAGAATCCCTTCCGCTGTAGGTTACCAGCCTACACTGGCTACGGAAATGGGAGCCTTGCAGGAGAGAATAACCTCTACAAAAAAGGGGTCCATCACCTCGGTACAAGCGGTTTATGTGCCGGCAGACGACCTGACAGACCCTGCTCCGGCGACAACTTTTACCCACCTTGATGCCACTACCGTACTGTCGAGGCATATTGTAGAACAGGGAATTTACCCTGCAGTGGATCCTTTGGATTCTACCTCAAGGGTGCTGGACCGCAGAATTGTCGGCAATGAACACTATATGGTTGCAAGAAAGGTACAGGAGATTTTGCAAAGATATAAGGAGCTTCAGGATATAATTGCGATACTGGGGCTTGATGAACTGTCGGAAGAAGACAAACTAACGGTATTCAGGGCAAGGAAGATACAGAGGTTTCTTTCCCAGCCGTTCTTTGTGGCAGAAACCTATACGGGATATAAAGGAAAGTTTGTCCGCATAAAGGATACAATAAGGGGCTTTAAGGAAATCATTGAAGGTAAAATGGACGATATCCCTGAGGCCGCATTCTATATGGCCGGAACCATTGACGAAGTCTACGAAAGAGCAAAGGAAATGTAGGAGGTGATATTTTGTCGTCAACATTTTATGTAGAAATTTTGACACCTGAAAGAAAGTTTTTTTGGGGCGATGTTGAGACCATTATCGTCAAGACTCCTACAGGAGAGATGGGGATATTGAAAGGACATATTCCTACCGTTGTAGTAATTGACATTGGAACTATCAAAATCAAGAAGGACGGCAAATGGTTTGAAGCTGTCCTAAGTGAAGGATTTATGGAAGTAAAGCAGGATCAGGCTATCATTCTTGTGGATACCGCAGAGTGGCCCGACGAAATAGATGTAAACAGGGCAAAGGCCGCAAAAGCAAGGGCGGAAGAGAGACTCCAAAGGCAAAGAAGTGAAGCGGAGTATATTCAGTCTAAGGCAGCGCTGGCAAGGGCAATGGCGCGGCTTAAGGTAAAAGGAAAATTATGATATCAAACAACAACTTATAAACAGAAAGTGAAAGTCTTTTTACCCTTCTTTTTATAACATTCCATCCTATTGTAAATTTTCTTAAGAGCAAGGATTTTTTTGCCTTGCTTGGATTAATTATTCACATTTTAGGGAATAATATCTATGTACCCGTTCGAAGTTTTTACCGGTTCTGTGTTGGTGCCTTAATACTTATACACTGAGCTTACAGGTTTTGTATGTTCCAAACATATTTAATGGAAGAATAATATAGTCTATGCAGATTGGAACATAAACTATATAGAATGAAAGACAGCAGCAGTAAATAGCATATTAGTAAGGATAAAAATTGAGTTGAAACTAATCTGGAAAAAGTGTAACATTTATATAGTTATTAAGGCAATAAGTGGAATGTAGCAACGGCGTGCTAGATAATAGCTGTTACTGTGTATTTTCAGTATCGGTTTAAGAATATGGAAGGTGGATATATATGGAGGGTGCAAGACTTTTTGACATTAAAACTTTCAAGGAGATAATGGAACATAATATGTGTATAAACAGCTCAATAAGAGATAAGATAAAAAATAATCTGGAATCACTACTCAACATAAGGATTTTAGAATCGGACTTTGATACTGGAGAAAATGAGCGGTTGGATGTTATTGCTTTAGGCACGGAGAATAACCCTTTGATTGTATTGTTTCAAACAACTCAAAGTGAAAGTATGGTATCAAAGGCAGTTTTTTATCTTGATTGGCTGATAAACAATAAGGGCCTGTTTAACAAACTGGCGCAAAAAACCGTACCCAACGTTAATATTGACAGCATAGACTGGCAAAAAGCGGGCATTTTCTGCGTGGGAGGAGACTTTTCCAAGTTTGACCGGTACATGGTATCGCATATCGGCCGAAATATTGAATTGATTCGATGTAAAAAATATGATAGAGATCTTCTGGTCATAGAGACGGTTTTCAAACCAATAAGCATAAACTCCTGCAGGACTTCGGCTTTGGCATTGACATCTGCTCCAAATGTTGAGCAGAATAAAACGAAAAAATATACAAAGGTAAGCCAGGTTCCAAGAATTGGTTATTGTCAGATAGAGAACGGCAAGCATTATGTAGTGTTCCCCGGCAAGGAAAAAGGCGAAATATTCGAAATACCTGTCACCATATATCTGGCTCAAAATCAATTTGTGTTGGTTGACGAATACAACCGGTTCCAGTATGCTTTCCCCTATTGGCTCAATGACAATGAGATACTAAGTTCAAACATTGCAAGCTTCGCTGTGGTTTTACTTAAGGACTCTGAGGTTTTTATCGACAAAGGCGATAACATGCTGTGGAAGCTGAATAATGTTCCATCCAATGTTCAACTGAGGGATAGAAACATTGTATCTGTTGACAGTCAAAACAACTTTTTGAGATTTTACAAGCAGGTAAAACACAATGCCGACAGCTTCATGATGTCTGCAAAAGCCAAGGGACACACACTGGCCTTTGTACTTAAAATTCTTGATAACGGGGTTTTGCTTCGGGATATTGAAACCGGAAAGGAATTTTTTAAGGATATGGATACGGAAGGCATAACCTTTAAGGAGCAGCAAATCCTATGCCTTCACGAGGGAAATATAGTACATACCCTGACTTCATGCAAATTCTATACTTTGTCTTCATTTTACGATAAGTTTGAATACGGTACTGTGGAAATAAAAGATGGTCTGACCTTTCTAAAAAAGCTGTCCGGAGAGATTGTAATAATAAATGATGCACCGGATTATTTAAGGCCGGGTCAGGTAGCCTATGTAGATGAAAATAATAATTTCTGCGGCATTGAAGATGATGGGGATGGCCAGGAGGCTGACACTGTAAAAAGAAATATTTCCAATATCAGTACCTTTAAAAGAGTAAGCAAGAAAGAAAGGATTGAAGTAACCAAGCAGGTTTGATTCTTGGAAATAAAGCTTACGAAAATTCTTACAAATTATGCCTTTTGAAGTTCGGATACAAGGCAGAGGTATTGGAAGGATTCGAACCGTGGGCAAAAATCAGCAATGAGCTTAGGGATACCGATGTGGTAGTGGTGGTAACCTCCCATATATCCCATGACAATATGTGGAGAGTGAAGAAAGAGATAACAGAAATTCCTGTTGTCTATTCGGAATTTGACGGTGCCAACAGAATATTAGAACAGGTTATTGCGGCAGAGAACAGTTGGAAAGAAGTTCGTACGGCAAGATAGAAATACGCTTACAATCGATATTAAATGTATACTGTAATTAGCCGATAAATAATATGACATAAAGCTATTATAGGCATAATTTCGCAGGAAATAACAGTAATTTTTACTTACAATATAAATAGCTTGTGTGAAATTATTACAGGCCGCAAGGCGGGGGGTTCTTATGAAGCGATTCAAAAAAGTTCTTGCCATGGCAATTACAGTATGCATGCTAAATGTTTTTCTACCCATTTCACAATTGAGTGTTTTTGCTGCTACAGTTGCGGTAAATATCTATGTTGATGATTTCTCAAACGGAGATTTAAAAATACGCTGGGATAATGTTTCGGGTGCAAAGTCATTTCGTATAAGTTATCATACACCCGCTGGAGTAGAAGAGACCATCGAAAGCAATGACAGCGTAAATACATATACAATAACCGGTTTGGAAAACGACTTTATATATGATATCCGTGTGGAATTATTCAATAATCCGGATACACTTGGAAGCGTAATAGGAGAAGGCCTTTTGTTTTTCCTTCCGCGCATTACATTTACCTCATCGAGGGCTGAGCAGACGAGGACAGCCCTTCCGGGCGGAGGTTTTGAGATTGGCGACAAGCCGAGACTGAACCTAAAGTGGATGATGCCAAAGGTCTGGAATGGCGGTGGTGTTGCTAATGCCGGCGAACCCGGTGCGGTAACTTACATAAAGAATAGCTTAAATAGTGTGTACGGTAATGGATTGGATATTACAAGCCTCAACTTTAGGATAAACATTTCCACCAACGCAGGCAATCTAAACAGCGGATCTTCCCAGTCTGCAATAATAATTGAGTATTCGGCTTCCGGCTATACTGCTCATGTTTCGGGTAATGATAGCGTAAAAGCTTCTGTTTTGGGACCCGATGCAAACGGTTATATGAGCGTTGACCTTATAGGAAGAAAAGACGCAAATGCCGAAATTCCTCCTTTGGAGACAAACGGCCTTCCGGACGGAGATATTCTTCCCGGTACGGTTTATTATATGAATATTAAACCTGCCTTTTATAATGATGCCAAAGAGACAAAATACGCCGTTACTGTGGGTAAACTTTCGGACATGAACGGAAGTATTCTTTCGGGAAGCTTTCCCTATACCTATACTCCAATAAGATTTCAGCTGTCTCGCGATTCCTCAAACAACATTTATGTAAAGATATACAAAGTAAATCAGGGAAGCCTTAATATGCCAAGGATGTTCTATGAAATACAGTCCAGTGATGACCCAACGATACCGGGGGACTGGACTGTCAGAAAGACATTGGACGACAGCTTCTTTGTGCAAGGGGCCGACAGTGCACTGACTGTCATATCGGGTACCGGCCAAAACAATACAATTTATTATAGAATAGTGGTAAAAACGGAGACAACCATCGACAGAATTGAGTCCGGAAAATTGCCCTATGCTCTTGGGGAGGACTCAAGCAAGTGGTCTGTACCCAACGGTATAACAATAGTTGACAGAGAGCTGGTGACCAGAAAAGTTGTAGATGCCAACGGGAAAGAGGTACTCCAGAAGTCCAGCAACATTACGATTTCCTGGGAAAAACCGGCCAACTGGAATGAAATCAAAACAAATACCGATACCGACAAGGATATGGTTTTCCATGTACTGTTAAATACCAGTCAGAAGGAAATAACCACCGAACCGTATCCGGAGCTTAAGGATGACGATACTTCCTATGGGTATTTCCCTCTGAAATACAGAAGGATGATATATTTCTCTTCAAAAGCTGTAAAAGAGGTGGGAAACCGCTTAGAGTATACAATAAAAGGATTTGAGCTCTTTAAAGGAGAGTATTTTACAGGATATGATGCTGGCGGCAATCCTGTAATCGTAGAAGAGGATATCGATAATACCGAAGGGTATCCTGACTTCCTCTTGCCCAACAAAGTATATTATATGCAAATGTATACAACAAGCGCAGCCAACAGAAATACCACCAATATTGAGGAAATGTCCGACAAATCTGTAATAGTAAGCTTTACAACCCGTGCAGCACAAGAAATGGATGTTCCTCTTCCAAAGAATTTTATGGTTACAAAAAATGATGCTTATATTACCATTGACCAGGATACTCAGCAAGCTATTGTATCAAATTACATAGAGCTTCAGTTTGACAAGCTTAACATCAATTGGAAAAACTATGTGGCAGACACTTCAGTCTCAAAAGCTGTTTATTATGATTTATACATGAGCACAAGAACTGACATAACCTCTTTCAAGCTTGTGGGAAGTACTGAAAACCCAAAAGGCGATGTGTTATTTGCAGGGACAAATGATGACAGCAGCTCGATAAGAGCGTCCATAAGCAATTTCTCTCCCGGAACGGATGCCTATACTCTTTTTGGAGAAAAATTAAGACCCAATACCACATATTATTTTGTAATAAAGACAAGGCTGTCGATAAGTACACTGTCCGAGGACAGAATATCAAAGCCTTCGGCAATTCTTGCGGTGACTACGGTCCGGGGCGTGATGGGAGAACCGGATGAATCTGCAAAGAGACCTCTTACACCAACGGATTTTAATATTGCAAAAGATGAAAAGGGAAATCCGTTGGTTGACAGCTTGAGCGTGGTATTTTCATGGAACTGGGCGGAAAATGACGTATATTATGAAATAATATGTACTTCAAGAAGAGTTGAGCCCGACGAAGGGGACTATGACGGCTCGGAGGATGCCATATACCAAAGCTTTAATGCTGAATTTGGAAACGTAATCTTAGACCCTTCATTGCCAGTGCTTGCCAAAAACTTTGAGCTTGATCCCATAACAAAAGGGTTGAGGTATACAGTAGATTCCTGGCTGTTTCCGAATAGGCTTTATTACTTTAGCATAAGGGCGGTAAAGAGTAATGATCCAACAAATTACAGCTTGTGGGTTTCAATCCCCGTTACCACTATTTTGATAGAACAGCCGTCCATGCTGGAGGCGGTTAAAGACGCACAGTTGGGATTTTACTTTAATGACAGTGATATTAATGCAAGGACGGAAGACTACAGTATATATATAAAACCGGAAGACGATTTGAAGTTCGGACAGGTGGCAAGAAACAGATACACTATAGTGAGGTTGGGAACAATCAACTATGTAAGGCTTTCAAACCTTGAATTTGATACAGCCTACGATATAAATATATATAAGAATAATAACAGCGAACCGGTCTTTACGGCCCAATCCATGAGAACAAGGGACGGAGGCCACGAGCTGGAAGCTAAGTGGAGAGGTCTTCCGGGATACAAGTACGAGCTTGCGATAAAAACCTTGTCAGACGATGACTATATTGAGCTTTCCGATGAGGATCTGGAGGAATATATAAATTACGACGGAAAAATACTTCCATATTATAAAGAAAAAGATCCCAAAGCAAACAGCATGAACTATGAATACTTCTATGCGAGAATAAAGACGTACCCTGTAAAAATGCAGGACGGAAGTATCAAGCATGAGAAGCTAAAATCCAACACAAAATATTATATCAAGGTACGCGCAGTAAGGATTGACCCTGTGGATTCCACTATTGTCTCATACTCAAAATATATAGGGCCTGTTGAAGTCAGAACGGAATTCAACCAGGATGATTACGACGAAGAGGACAACAACAATAAAAAAGAAGCAAAGTTTTTGGATAAAATCCATGAGTTTGAAGAGGCGCTGTACTGGAGAATTGATATAAGAAACGGAAATTACAACAAGCTTCTTCTAAAAGAAGACCGGATGGTAAATGCAATTCAAAACAACGGACCATATCCCTTTACATTGGATATATCCAAAATTAATGAAGGTGCCGGCACGACGTAGTATATGTTCCAGGCAGTGTGATAGAGGTCTTGGAGACAGACAACACAAGTCTTGTAATTAAGACCATAGGTGCGGAGTACACCTTAAGGCCGGGAACTATTGATACCGAAAGCAAAGAAGTTGTTGCTCTTCATGGCAACTCAAATGTCAAGGGAATATACTATAAATTTACCATAAAGCGTTTGCAAAAATCGGCCAAGAGTCTGCCGGAGGGAGCCGAAGCCGCATCTCAAATAAATAGTGTCAGTGTAGAAGCGGTGGGGACAAGCTTTACCTATTCCCAAATCAAAGATGAAATACACAACAAGTTGTACAATAAAGAGTCGGGGCTTGTCCAGGAAAAGCTTAGTAAGCTTTTGAGCCGGGATAACAAAAAAAGCAAATATACTAATATTGATGAAGAGATTTTAGAGCTTATTGGAGAGATTGAGGAGGATTTGTCTGTATTTATTAAAAACAGGATTGACAGCACAAGCGGCTCTTACTCCATAGTGGTGGGCACTAGAGCAATAAAGGACTTTGACAAACCTATGATGACAAAGCTGACCTTTACCGATAAAGCAGGATTGAAAGCTCCAGGCGTATGGTACGAAGGGGAAGGAAAGTGGAAAAAGCTTTCATCCAATACGGTTTACATTGCAAACAGCGCATTGTTCAACACTGTAAAAACCGGTGAATACGCTATGCTCGTTTTTGCGGCAGCCCCATCGGATGTGACCGATGAGTACTCCTATTCCGGGGATATAAAAATTCTTATGTCAAAATACGATTTAAGAGATGTTTTCGGTAATCTGGAGTCCTTCTATCCGGAAGATAATGTTAAAGTAAAGGAAGCAATTTTACTTTATGAAAAGGTTGCAAACAAAGAAGGAACAAGTCATGGACTTACCATAAGCCAGAAGGCCGAAAAGTACGGTCTTAAGAGCCTTGTGGGGGTCGGCGGTGTTACAAGGGATATAACCCGGCAGGAAATAGCCTTGATAATAATGAAAGTGTATTGTGAAAAGACAGGTGTAAATATTCAGAGCCTGGTACCCAAAAGATATGTCTATATAAGCGATGAAAAAGATGTTGACGGTAACTTGCTAAAACCCGTTCTGCTGGTATTGGACTTGGAAGTAATGACAGTTGGCGAGAGATACGCATTTGAGCCTAAAAAACCTGTTACCCGGGCAGAGTTGGTAGAGTCTTTTGTAAAAATACTTGAGATTACCAAGGAAATATAAGGAGACATGATGAAAATGACAAGAGCTAAGAGAGCTATCGGACTAATATTGATAATGAGCCTTATTATCCAACTAAATATCATAAATACAGCTTGGGCTATTGATGCAGAACCTCAATCGGCTCCTTCAAAGCTTAGGATTGAACCGCAAAATCCTGGGGAGCCAGCCATTGGCTATAGTGAATTTGATAAATATTATGTAGATTTTAAATGGAATGTAAGTTTTCCTGCTTATTCCATTTCGAAATACCTTAACTTCTATGTGCAGGAAATCCCGAAGCCTTACAGGGCGGCCAAACCCCGTACATTGAAGGCAAAGGATGTTTCCGGAAATCTGGATTCGTACCGCTTAAAGGATCTGAATTCAGGTACCATCTACTACGTGGATGCGACTGCCTACCACACATATACGGAAGACAGCAAATTGTACAAAAGTGCTGAATCGCCGGCTTCAAACAGAGTGAAGGTTTTGACCGAGATAGATGTTGACGCATATTCCGTGTCTACAAACAAGATTAAGATAGAATGGGATGATGTTTGGAATACCAGTGGCAGAATAGACTACAAGCTTTATATTTCCGAAAACGGCAATTTCACCAATACACCGCCGATATACATAGGCAAAGACCAGATAGGACCGGATAAGCCGGTAAAGGTGAATGAGTCTACAGGAAAGCTTGAGTATATTCACACTGCCAGAGACCCGGGAAGGGTCTACTACATCAGAATTGAGCCGGATGTTAATGATTCCGAACTCAAAAAGAATCCGTACAGTCCAACCGTTATTGTCAGCAGCTACATTTTGGTTAAGACCACAAAAATAGCCGCTACCGACTCCGGAACCATTTGGAAGCTGGAGTGGAGTCCTGTTGTTACCGGACTTAGCGACAGCAACATAAAAGTCAAATATCAGATTTACAGGGGGCAAGTGGACTCTAGCGATCTGGAACAGTACATGGCGGCTGTGGACGGTACCGATTTTTTTGTCACGCTTCCTCCCGGAGAGGTTGAACACTACTTTATAATCAGGGCAATTGTAACCAGAGACGGTCTTGATGTGTATGAAGGCATAAAGATAGAATCCGAAAGAATAATAGTAAGAGAGCAGGAGACTCCTTCTTATCCCGCAGCTCCGGTATTGGTGGACAAATTTGAAAAAGCTCCGGGAGAGACCATTATAAGCTATGATGAAGAACTCAAACCCAATAGTGCGACAATTTTGTGGAAAGCTCCCACTCGAGGGGACGGGCAGGTGGACAATGATATTACCTATGACATATGGATTATAGACGATCCAAACCTTATTGACAATCCGCCGGAGAGCAAAAAAATTGCCTGGAACGTGTCAATGGGAAGCAGTAACCAAATAATTAGCGGAGATGCCCTTATTGGCTATAAATACGTTGTTTCGAATTTGACTCCCAACTCCACCTATTATTTAAAAATAGTTGCAAAGAAGCAGTTTATTGAATATGTTGACGATATACTCCAAAATGTCGAATATATATCCGACCCTGCCATAAAGGTTATTATTACTCCCACCGATGAGCCGATAAATCAGCCTAATGTGCCGGCAAAGCCGCCTCTTAAAGTAAAGAAGGATTCGGACGGACAGAACATGGTTACGGAAAGTTCGGTGACGATACAGATTAAAAACCTGTGGTATGAAGAATATAATTTCAGTGAAAACAAATGGGAATACATACGCACTGAAAAACTTCATTACAATGATGTGCCGCCTTTTGACCCTCAGCCGTCCGTTGTTGATGATGTTTATTACAGAAAAGTGTCCTATGATTCAGGCGTAAGAATAAATGTCGGATGTGTTGAGTATAGGGAAGGAATGTCCTATGATGAGCTCAAATATCTTCCTGCGGATAAAGTAGTTAATTTCCCGGTTGACCCAAATGACCCGTGGGAAAACCCGGACCTCAATCCTGACGGGAAAAAACACAACGTGGATATTACAGTTGCCGGTCTTGAGCCAATAAAGTGTATGTTATTTGGGTGAGAGCGGCAAGACCCAGTGCAAACCTTGTGTCCGAACCGTCGGACCCGTTAATAGTCACGACAAATCCCGTTATAATACCTCCTTTGGAAAAGCCGGTGGTGCCTTCATTCAACTATCACCTGGCTGCGGACACGTACATTGATTTGGGCTGGGAACTCAATCCGGAACACAATTACTATCTGAAATACGGACTTCACGACAATATCAATGCAGCCATTGGAAACGTGAAAGTTACACCGGAAGACTTTGAGAATTCCATATACACAAGAATAACAGGCCTGACTCCCAATACCCTGTATTATTTCTGGGTGCAGGCAGAAGCTGTCGGCAAAGACGGAGAGACAATAAAGTCCGAGTGGAGCGATTCCTATCTAGTAAGGACTCTTGCCTATATTCCGCCGGATACGCCAAAGGGGTTCGGTATAAAAAACAGCTCCGACGCGATTACAAAGAACAGCATTACGTATGAATGGATGCAGGAAGAGGGCTTAGAGTATATTCTTGAGGTTGCCGGCGACATAGATTACAAAGATGCCATGGAATTCAAAGTGGGAAAGGTCTCGGAATTTACTGTGGGAGGACTTTTGTCGAACCACAGGTATTATGCAAGGCTGTATTCCTATGATCCTTCGAAAAACTTGAAATCCAATCCCACCCAGAGTGTGACTGTGAGAACTAGAAGAAGCAGTGATGACTATGATTCCGATGAGGATATTGATACTGTCATAATCGGTGATTTTGTAAATAAAGCAAAAACCGTCAAAGACGGAGTGTGGGATGTTAAGATAGTTGGGGTTGATGCGGACAGATTTGTAGAGTATGTAATTAATGACAATAAATTAGATGTTACAGTCAAACTCAATGATCCGCCCCAGGCATATAAAAAACTGAGAATACTGGTTTCCGACAAGGTGTTTAAATCCCTGACCGAGCTTTCGGAAAATGTTACTTTTAAAATGAAAGATTTTTTCCCTTGTTATAAGACCGGGAACAATAACAACGGCAAACTTCAACCATTGGCGGGAAAGGCTTCGGGAGTAAATTACGAAATAACCATTTCTCATCTTGGCAATACCGGAACAAATGTAAAGAACATGATATTTAAAACCGAGACCGTAAAAATAGAAATAGGTGTAGTCGATGGCGGCAATGTAATACCTGTAAGTTCTGTCCTAAAGCCTCTTAAAGTTCTTTCGGAATATGACGATACCGATAGATACACCGAGGGCAAGACATCCGGCTTTTTATACGACGGAGAAACCGGCAAATGGAAAAGACTTAATACCGCATATGATTTCAACTATGACAGAAATATAGGAACTCTTGCTTTTGAAACCGTTAAATTGGGAGATACTGCTATAGCGGAATTGGACAAAGACTTTTTTGACGACATATATTATCATCCTCACGAGACCAGCATAAATAACGTGGCATCTTTGCATGAATTAAAAAGCGTTCCGACAAGGCTTTTCGAACCGGACAATTATGCCTCATTGGGAGATACAGTAAAATTTATGCTCGATGTCTTGGATTACGAATATGGAAGCGACTATATGAACAAGGCTTTGAAAGCAGGATTTATTACTTCCAATGATATTAAGGCTTCAAGCAGAAATTGTACAGTGGGTGAGGCTTACAAAATGATAATCAGGCTCTTTGAGCTGAAAACCGGAAAAATAACGGATGCCAAAACAAAGGCAGAGTTCATTGAAAAAAATGGCTTTGAACTGGTAAGAGATGGCGGTAAAACAATCATGGTCAATGAGCCGATAAAAAGACATGAAGTTCTTGTGCTTATTGAGAAACTACTGGTATATATTGGAGAATTGGAATAAAAAACAAGGTTAATTTCTACTTTAAAAAAGAGGATTTGAGGTAGGAAATAATGAATATAAAGACTATATGTGTGAGCATAATATTTATATTGCTTGTTATGATTGTGAGTGTGCAAAATGTCAATGCTCACGGAGTTGTGTTCGAGACGCGGCAAATAGACGAAAACAAAATAAGGGTTACATTAAAGTGGTCCGATGAAGAAAAAAATAAAGACAAAGGCATTGCCATTACCCATTATTTCCTGGTAAACGGCAAAACGCTCAATATTGGTTATGAGACGGTTGAAGGAGCATCCCGGGCACATCTTGACTACGATTTGACCGGTGCTGTTCCGCCGATTAGAATAATCCTTTCAAACATTAATGATGCCGATTGGGTACCTTTTAGCGACATAAGGGGCATTGAAGCCCAGGAGTATATTACTCATCTTCATGATGCGGGAATTGTGAACGGAATGCCGGACGGTTCCTTCAAGCCAGAAAGTAGTATTACCAGAGCAGAGTTTATGGTTCTTCTGGTAAAGGCGTTGAATCTTCAAGGGACAACGGAGAATACTTCGGGATTTACCGATATTGACGGACATTGGGCAAGGGATATAATAATTG
This sequence comes from Acetivibrio straminisolvens JCM 21531, assembly GCF_000521465.1. Lineage (GTDB taxonomy): Bacteria > Bacillota > Clostridia > Acetivibrionales > Acetivibrionaceae > Hungateiclostridium > Hungateiclostridium straminisolvens. Next base: position 56,697 of record NZ_BAVR01000005.1, on the reverse strand, counting down.
TTGCATCAAAACACGGATTGATTTCAGGTTATGAAGACGGGACGGTAAGGCCCGATCGGCCTATAACTTTAGCTGAGGCCTGTTCGGTTGTAGCGAGAGCGTTCGAGTTCAAGACTACAAAAAACGGGATTTATTCAAAATTAAATCCGGATAAATGGTACAGCAAATCAGTAAAGAAAATGTTTGATGTAGGTATCCTGACGGTTAATGACAGCCTCTACAAGAATTTTGACGAAGAAGCTGCAATAACTAGAGCCAACTGTTCCATGATGGTAAGCAGAGCACTCTCCACATACTGATATAGAAGCCAGATCCTTTGTTGTACCAAGCTACTTAATTTACGATTTTGCATTACGACGAAAAAAAGTTTACAATAATTCTATGCCGCTTTTTTAGGAGGTGGTTGTACAAAAGAGCACTTCTTAACAGTTGAAAATTTCTAAACAATTGAAAATTTCAAACAGTTCTTAAAAAATAATATATGTATATCCCTCTTGCGAAAAGGCAATAATTCTACTATAGCTGTGTCCATTTCTAATGAAGATGTACAAAATGGTAGAAAAGGGAGATATATATGAAACTTTCGTCGAAATACTTTTATTTGCTAATAATCTTAATTATACTATTTACAATTGGGTGTTTAAAGCTATATTATAATAAAGGGTCATCTTCAAGCGCCCTTAAAGAAGCTTTTGTGGCATCGGGGGCAACTCTTGCCAACACTGAATTTTATGCATGGTCAAAAACAGAAAAAAGTTTTGAAGAATTGTCAAAGATGGCAGACAATCTAGCAAAGGATTTGAATATAGAGAATAACGAACTGTATTCAAGAAGATTGATAACAAATGATCAGATTGACAAGATAGAGATAATCGGAACTGTTGGCAACGGGAAGATGGTAAACATATGTGCCCAATCCAATAGAAGCGGGCAAGATGCAGGAAAGTCTTATATTTCACTGAGCCTCACTTCCGGGCCCGATGAAATTGGACTTGAGGATATACATGATGATTTAGTTGATGTGCTTGACAAATATAAAATTGAATCGGAATTGAATATCTGTATTACCGGATATTTTGAAGGAAAGATGGATCACAAAGATTTAAATAAAATGAGTAATAGAATACTCAAAAGTGCAAGGGCTAAAAAGGTAAACGGTATTGCAGAAAAAAATTTAATAAGTGTTTCGGCTTTCGCTCCGAGTATTGACAATTCAATACTGGTAAATGGCGAAAGGGTGAATATGAACATCGCAATCAGGTATAATTCTTATGAAGACAGAACATACATATGGCTTGCGACACCTGTGATAACTGTTGAATATTGATACAAGCAGCCGCGCAAGGTGGATACAAAAGATAAATTACAATAAAAAAACGAAAGGAAGAATCGACGTGCCCAAATTAATTGTAACTCAAGGAAAGCCTTTACGGGGAAAAGTAAGAATTAGCGGCGCAAAGAACTCTGTTCTGCCTATTATTGCCGCCTCAATTTTAGGGGACAGGGAAAGCATTATTGAGGAAGTTCCGGATCTCACTGACGTAAAAATTATGTGTGATCTGTTGGAGTCCTTTGGGGTGAATGTTAAATTCTCCGAAAGCAAGTCAAAAGTTTGCATTAACACGAGTGATATTTTAAATACAACAGCACCTTATGAGTTGGTAAATAAAATGAGGGCATCTATTCTTGTCATGGGTCCGCTGTTGGCCAGAACAGGAATAGCCAAAATTTCCCTTCCGGGTGGATGCGCTATAGGTACAAGACCTGTAGATTTGCATCTAAAAGGATTTGCAGCGATGGGAGCCGAGATAGAACAAGGACATGGTTATATAGAAGCAAGAGTAAGCGGAAGACTCAAAGGGAGCAAGATATACCTGGATTTTCCCAGTGTGGGTGCTACGGAAAATATTATGATGGCTGCAGTTTTGGCAGAGGGCCAGACAATTATTGAAAATGCTGCAATCGAACCGGAAATTGTGGATCTTGCCACATATCTTACTGCCATGGGCGCCGATATAAAGGGTGCAGGCACCGATACCATTAAGATACACGGTGTTCATAGCTTGAGCGGAACCAACCATGCAGTAATACCCGACAGGATTGAAGCGGGGACATTTATGGTGGCTGCAGCGGTGACCGGCGGAGATGTAATTATTGAAAATATTGTGCCCGATCATGTAAAACCGATTACTGCAAAGCTGAGGGAAGCGGGCGTTGAAGTTTCCGAAGAGCTCTCAAGCATACATGTAAAAGCCAATGATGCAATAAGGCCTATTGATATTAAAACACATCCGTATCCCGGTTTCCCGACGGATATGCAGGCACAGATGACTTCTTTGATGACCAAAGCAGAGGGAACCAGTATGGTTATCGAGACTATTTTTGAAAACAGGTTTATGCATTTGGCAGAGCTCAAAAGAATGGGAGCAAATGTTAAAATTGAGGGAAGAAGCGCGATTATTGAAGGTAATAGCAAACTTACGGGAGCAAAGGTAAGGGCAACAGACTTAAGAGCCGGTGCAGCCCTTGTTTTGGCAGGACTTGTAGCTGAAGGCGTTACCGAAGTTACCGAGATAGAGCATATTGAAAGAGGGTACGTAAGAATACACGAAAAGCTCAACTCCCTTGGAGCAAACATTCAAAGAGTCGAAGATGAACAGTAAAATTTTAATAGAGTAAAATGAAGTACATATTAAAGGACGCAGGTTATTTACCTCGTCCTTTAATTATTTTGCTTTTATTAATGCATTATTATATTATCCTTTCCACTGCTTTTCATTGTCCGTAAAAAAAGAATAACTTGTAATTTGCAATCATATTTATTAGTACTGACATGCACTTGTTGGTAAGAAACTACAAAGCATCGGGAAAAGGTATGGATAATGAAAAGATTCGTTAGATATGTTTTGTTAATGACTATAATAGTAGTTATTCTCCCTCTGATTATCGTGAGAGGATGCAGTACAGTAATTGAGGACATTGTACCCGAGGAAAAAGAGGACATGACGTTAAAGGTGTATATTAAAGACAGGGATGAAGTTGAGGAAATGATTCTGGAGGAGTATCTCAAGGGCGTGGTGGCGGCTGAAATGCCTGCGGATTTCGAATTGGAAGCCTTAAGGCACAGGCTGTTGCTGCCCGTACCTATGTATACGGAAGAATGAAAAAATTCTATTCCCCAAAGGAAGATACCCACAAGGGGGCCGATATCTGTACTGACCCGGGACACTGCCAGGCATGGACAAAAAAGGAGGATGCAATGGCAAAATGGGGCACTTTCAAAGCCCTTGACAATTGGAATAAAATTGAGAGAGCAGTCAAGGAAACAGAGGGAATAATCATTCTGTATGACAAAAAAGTGGTGAATCCGGTATTCCATGCAAACAGCGGAGGGATGACCGAGAATGCGGAAGATGTCTGGGAAGGAGTGGAAGTACCTTATTTGAAAAGCGTAAAGAGTGAAGGTGAGGATAAAAGTTCGGGGTACAAGGTTGAGACGGTGTTTAAGGAAGAAGAAATAACGAAAAAACTGGAGGAAGAATACCCGGATATAGATATAGAACCGGAAAACCTTTTAGAAGAAATTGAGGTATTGGAGAGAACTCCGGCGGGAAGAGTAAAGGAACTTAAGATTGAGGATGTGGTTATTAAGGGTACACAGCTAAGAACCTTGCTGGGCCTTAGATCTACGAATTCAATATTGAAAAGGGAGATGACGGCGAGGTTATAATAACGACGATTGGATACGGGCATGGGGTCGGTATGAGCCAATGGGGGGCAAATTACCTTGCAAAAAACGGCGGAACGTATGAGGAGATTTTAAAGCACTATTATACTGGGGTATACCTTGACACTATTGAGAATTTCGAAGCATGTAACCGGTAACCGTAAAGATTAAATATTTTTTCTTCTCCATGTATATTGCTGCCATATGCGGTAACAATAATATATGGAGGTGGAAAAAGTGGATTTTAAAAAAATGTTTCCCGACAAGAAGATTTCACAAAAGAAAGTTTTGGATTTTCTCGATAAAAAAGGATTTTATATTGTTTTGGCATTGTGTATAACGGTTATTGGAGCTACAGCGGTATTCATTACAGCACATAACATACGTTCATCAAAAGACATCGGTGAAGAGGATATTATCTCACCGGATATGGCAAGCAGCATAGTTGATGAAAACGGAAGCAACAGTACTTATTTATTGCCGAAAGACGGTCTTGAAAGTGAAATTGCGGCAGAAACATCGGGAGAGGCAATCGAAGCAATAAAGCCTTCCGGTCCTGCTGCAAGTCCTAAAGCAGAAGAAAGTCCAAAACCTTCGGCAAAGCCTCAAAAAGCAGAGACATCAACAAAAACAGAGGCAGACAGCCAAAAGGTTGAAGCAGCAAAGACATCAGAAAAATCCGCAAACAAGTCCGAGGGCAAGTCTGAGAGTGGCAAGAAACTTACATTTGTAATGCCTGTTTTTGGAGAAGTGACTTTTGAATATGCAATGGACAGGCTGGTTTATTCAAAAACTTTGGATGAATGGCGGGCTCATAGCGGAGTGGATTTGAGAGCGGACAGAGGCACTCCGGTCAAAGCCGTTGCCGATGGAGTGGTAACTGAGGTTAAAAGCGATCCCAGGTTTGGTGTAACAGTAATTGTAGAGCATGAAAACGGCATAAAGACATTGTACGCAAATCTTGCCAGCGGAGACATGGTGACTCCAAACCAGAAGGTCAAACAGGGAGAAATAATCGGAAGCGTAGGAAATACCGCAATTATTGAATCAGCAGAACCTGCACACCTTCATTTTGAAGTTTTGAAAGACAACAAACCTGTTGACCCGAAGAGTTATCTCCAGTTGCCTTCGGATGACAAAAAATAGATGTTGATTTATGAAGACACATTAAAAATATTAAAAGCCAGTGGTATTGTATATATAGTTCCACTGGCTTTTAATATTTTCTAATCCTTTAATTCTCTAATCTTTTGGGAAAACTCTTCCACAGTAAAGCTAAAGCGGGTAATGTCGTAATAACTCATTTCGGCAATCGAATCGGACCTTTTAACTTCTTTTCTTACTATTGGAGTTGGTGTTGATGAATAACTAATATGCTGAGGTCCCCGCGCATGAATTTTTGAGTTTATGACATCAAATCTGCCTTCATTAAATCCTACGGTGAGATATGCATCTTCCGCATTGTCAACTTTAGCTTTTACCAGAAAAAGTACCATTTCATCGCCTGGTCTGAAAATGGGATCTCCCGGCATGCTTATTTCTTGTTCACCGTTAATGGCACCGGTTTGAACCAGTTTTATTATATCTCCCTTTGAAAGGCTTCCTTCAATAACGCTTAATACTTCTGCATTAGTTATAGTACTAGGGAATCCTACTTTTTCAATAGTTTCATACGATATAGCTTTTAAATGAACAATTTCTTCCGATTTTTTCTTTACCTCTGCTACACTCATGTACTCACCGGCTATATTGGGCATTATACCTCCGCCCATTCGAAGGCCTCTCCTAACTTCATTGGCATTATCTGTGGGTACGGCGTTGCTATTATCGGTACTTAAACTTTCGCCGGCAGTATCTGTTGGCAACCCATTGCTATGGTCTAAATTATATGCCGGTGTAGCGTTGTTATCCCTGACGCTTACATTTTCACCGGTATTTTGGGCTGGCACAGCATTATTATTGCTGCAGCCGGCAGCACCTAAAAGCAAAGCTGCTGCGGCAGTAACTAAAATTACGCTTTTCTTAATAGACATTTTTCCCCACCCCCCTTTAACAAGAATAAAAAAGTCATAATTCCACTAACTTTTTAAATTGTTATCCTGCTACTTCTATAGAAAATATTACATTTATATCAAATTTATTATAACATCAAAGCCAAAAAAGTCAAGTCCAAATTTGTGTGTAAAATACCTCGGTCATCAAAGCAGTAGCTAATCAAACAATAGTCTAAGCGTTTATGCCGCGAAAGCTGTTGACAATGAGTACATGGCATGTTAGGCTGGTTGGCCGGGCATCACTACACCAGCGTAAGGCCTGCCTATCATTGTGGAGTGATGGCTTGATGCCCATCAACATGCCATGGGAGGCTCGTTGTCAACAGACCGTGGAATAAATGCGGCTATACAGGGCAAGCAATTTAAGCAGCAGTGTCGTCTTCTGAGTCATTATCCCGGACAGTATGGTAATATAGCTCCATATCAAAGTATTTACGGCCTGTCTGCCATTTTTCATCCTGCTCCATTAAAAGAGCTCCCATGAGCCGGATAACAGATGCCTCATTGGGGAAGATCCGGATAACCCGTTCCCGGCGTCGGATTTCCTCATTAAGTCTCTCTACTCCATTGGTGGTACGAAGCCGCTTCCGATATCTGAGAGGCAACGCCAGAACAGCAGTGATATCGTCAAAAGCTTCGTCCAGCAAGTTTGTGGCTTTTGGTGCCCTGGCTTCATACTTTGCGATAATCTGGTCCCGAACCTTGCGGGCACTCTCAAGATCGACAGACTCGTATAGCCGGCGCAGGTCTTCCTTGATTTCTGGCTGCAATGCCTTAGGTGCATGGTCCAGCATGTTCCTGGAGAAGTGGGTTTGACAACGCTGCCAGCTGGCTCCCTGAAAGTGTTTTCTTACAGCATTAACAAGGCCCTTGTGATCATCTGAGGTAACCACGCGGACATCTTTCAGCCCCCGTTCTTTTAAGGAGCCAAAGAACTCGCCCCAGCTGTTTTCGGACTCACTGTTCGCCAACTGAAATCCAACTACCTCGCGATGTCCTTCCTCATTGATGCCGATGGCTATAAGCAGTCCTCTGGATTGTATACGCTTGTTTTCACGTACTTTTACATAAATGGCATCCACCATTAGAAAAGGATAATGGCTTTTCAGAGGCCGTGTTCTAAATGCATTCACCATTGGATCCAGGTTCTTGCATAGAGTGGAGATAGTCGATTTTGAAAACTTCTTTCCACAGAGTTCTTCAGTAATCGACTCAATCTTTCGAGTAGAAACCCCATTGATGACCATCTCCATCATTGCCAACACCAGTGCCTGCTCACTCCGTTGATAGCGCATAAAAAGCTCTGTGCTGAACTGTCCGTTGCGGTGTCGGGGGATTCTTAAGGTTAACGTCCCAATTCGTGTAGTTAGCTGCCTTTCTCTGGTACCATTACGATAGGCGGTTCTTCCTTCCGTCCTTTCATAAGGCTCAGCACCTAACTGTTCTGTAGATTGTGCTAAGAGTACCTGGTTGAAGATTTCCTCCAACAGTTTGGAAAATGCTTCATCTTTACCATTTGATAAAAAAAGTCCGTGCAAAAGTTCCTCGGTTATTGTAATATTAAACTGAGCCATGGTTCATCCTCCTCGGTTTGGTATTTGTTGGGCAACTTATATTTTAACCGAGGTGTGAGCTTTGGCTCAACTTCTTTTTACACCATTATATAGACTTAATCGCCAAAAACGTAAAACAGTGTAATTTTAAAATGTCCTGCAATCATAAGTCAATTCAAAGAGGCATATATATTAGTGTAGCAACTAAAGCCTTTAAGATATGTAATTTACGCATACAGATATCAATAAAATTCTTAAGCATGGATACACAAAATTACCTGACTTAAAAAAGCCCGTGATAGACTTTAGTTTGACAGTTTCGATAACGTCGGCAGCAAGTCAGCGGTAATAGATAAAAAATATCAAGCTAGGTTGAATAGTCTAGAGTATCAACTGTAAGGGGGGCGTATCGTTGAAAGGTATATAGAAGAGAGAGCTGTGGAGCTTGCAAATTACATCGTTGAAAACAAGGCGACCGTGAGGGCTGCTGCAAAGAAATTCGGAATAAGCAAAAGCACTGTTCACAAGGACGTGACTGAAAGATTGATGAAAATTAATTCTGCCCTGGCCGAGGAGGCAAAGGCGGTATTGGACAAAAATAAAGCAGAAAGACACATAAGAGGCGGGTTGGCAACAAAAGCAAAATATAAAGGAAAACATGGGGGCTAAAAAATAAAATAAATACCAAAAAACATAAAAAAGTCGGGAAACCGACTTTTAATTTTTTGAATAAATACACAGGCGGATTTTTGCTCATATGTTGCAAAATTGTTGCAATAATAAAATAATATGATAATATTTAATTATGAGTATAGCTTTCCAATACAAGTTTTGAAAGGGAGATGCGCTTTGTTTGGGCTTGGACAGGATATAGGTATTGATTTGGGAACGGCATCAGTACTTGTTTATATAAAGGGAAAAGGCATAGTATTAAAAGAACCTTCTGTTGTGGCAATCGATAAAAATACAAATAAACTTCTGGCTGTAGGAGAGGAAGCCCGGCGAATGCTTGGCAGAACTCCTGGAAATATAGTCGCGATAAGACCTTTAAGAGATGGTGTAATATCCGATTATGATATCACTGAGAAAATGTTAAAGCATTTTATCGGCAAGGTGTGCGGCAATAAGGCATTTAAGTTTTTCAAGCCAAGGATTATCGTATGTGTGCCCAGCGGAGTTACCGAGGTGGAAAAAAGAGCGGTCAGAGAGGCAGCAATGCAGGCCGGTGCGCGAAAGACATATCTTATTGAAGAGCCTATAGCTGCTGCGATTGGAGCCGGCATCGATATTTCAAAAGCCTGCGGAAGCATGGTAATAGATGTGGGTGGAGGTACCACTGACATAGCCGTTATATCTCTCGGCGGTATTGTTGTAAGTTCTTCCATTAAGGTTGCAGGAGATAAGTTTGATGAAGCCATTTCAAGATATATGAGGAAAAAACACAACATTATGATAGGGGAACGTACTGCGGAAGAGTTAAAAATCAATGTTGGTACGGTTTATCCCAGGGTACAGGAAGTATCCATGGAAATTAGGGGAAGAAATCTCATATCGGGCTTGCCAAAGACCATTACCGTTACTTCCTCTGAAATTATGGAAGCTTTGGAAGAGCCGATTTCAAGTATTGTGGAAGTTGTGCATTCAGTTCTTGAAAGGACACCGCCTGAGCTTGCTTCGGATATTAGCGACCGCGGAATTGTCATGACAGGCGGCGGAAGTCTGGTATACGGTTTTGACAAGTTGATACAGGAAAAGACAGGTATAAATGTGGTTATTGCAGATGATGCCGTGTCATGTGTTGCTCTTGGGACAGGCAAAGCGCTTGAACATATAGAAACTATTGAGAAGAGTGAACTGAGCGATAACACTGTAAATTATATTTAAGAAATTTTAAATATGTTTAACTTTGACTATGCTAGAGGTCGGGTTTTTGCCCGGCCTTTTTTAGTTTGGGCTTTTGGAGTGAAATGTTTTGTTGTTTTTTCAGATAATAATTTCTACTAAACCATTTCGATAAATTTCCGATATTCTATATTGTAAGAGAAGTAAGATAAGCCGAATAAGATAAATACGTATTTAGGAGATTAAGTTATGATTAGAGGTCTTTACACGTCAGGTTGGAGTATGCTGGCAAACAGCAAGCAAATGGATGTTGTATCCAATAACCTTGCAAATGTCAATACCACCGGGTTCAAAAAAGATACGGTGATATTGGAAAGCTTTCCCGATGTGTTGGTAAAGAGGATTAACGACAGCTGCAGCAGCAGTAATCCTTCAGGAAGATTGGGGAATGTACAGCTCGGAAATGACGTAGGAGAGGTTTTTACATACTATAATCAGGGACAGCTCCAGAAGACAGACAACAATTTGGATATGGCTATTTCCAATTGCGATACAGCCTTCTTTACCGTAGCGGTACCTGCCGGAAACGGAGAGTTTAGAGAATATTACACGAGGGATGGCTCTTTTGCGCTGAATGCTTACGGTCAACTGGTAACAAAGGAAGGCTATTTGGTAATGGGTCAAAACGGCGTTATTACCCTTAATTCGGAGAATTTCAATGTTAGTGATGACGGTACGATTGTCGAAAACGGGCAGGCCGTTGACAGACTGTTGATAAGAAATTTTACGGATACTACGACGCTGAGAAAAACTGGTTCAAACCTTGTGCAAAGAACGGAGAATACACAGGAGCAACCGTTTGACGGGATAGTAAGACAGGGCTATCTTGAACAGTCAAATGTTAATTCCATTAATGAAATGATTAATATGATTACAATAATGCGTTCTTATGAAGCAAATCAAAAAATTCTTCAGGCCCAGGATGGAACGCTTGAAAGAGCAGTAAACGAAATAGGAGTCGTAAGATAGGAGGATAATTATTATGATGAGAGCACTGTGGACAGCAGGGTCGGGAATGACGGCTCAGCAGCTGAATGTTGATGTTATATCAAACAATCTTTCAAATGTTAATACCACTGCGTACAAGAAGGAAAGATTGGAATTTAAGGATATGCTGTATGATACTTTAAACAGGGCATATATCCTAGATGGGGAAGGAAGACCGGTAAATCTGCAGGTAGGATACGGAACAGTTCCGATGGCTACACTGAAAAACTTCCAGAGCGGAAATTTCGAAAAGACCGACAATCCTCTTGATCTTGCCATAGACGGCGACGGCTTTTTCACTGTGTTGGGTCCAAGGGGAGATATAGTTTATACCCGGGACGGAAGCTTTAAAATCAGTGTGACCGATAACGGAAATATGCTTACAACATCGGATGGATATCCTGTGCTGGATGAATCCGGAGTGGAAATAATACTTGATATTGATGTGTCAAAGCTGAATATTTCATCTGACGGAGAAATGAGCTACACCGATGAAAACGGAGTAGTAGTGCCTTTGGGACAGAAAATAGGTCTTGTAAAATTCCCGAACAGAAATGGTTTGGAGAGCATAGGAAGCAATTTTTATGCCGGCACTTCCGCATCAGGGGAAGCGGTACCTGATGAGGAATTGGGCAAAAAGAGCAATATAAGACAGTATTATCTTGAATCGTCAAACGTACAGGTAGTTGAGGAAATGGTTAAGCTCATTGTTGCCCAAAGGGCGTATGAGATCAATTCCAAAGCAATTCAGTCCGCAGAGAGATGCTGGGAATAGCAAACAATTTGAAGAGATAATTTAGACTTGGGCTTTGCTGAAAAACCTTCAATATTTTTACTGGAAAAATTAAATAGGAGCGATTATAATGGATATAAGCGCGATTACCAATAAATATTTTAACAGTTCAATACAGAGCAGCAGTGTGAAGTCTTCCGATGACGATTTTGAGAAAAGACTTCAGAATGCTCTTGAGAACAAGGATGAGAAAGAACTCAAAAAAGCATGCAAAGAATTTGAAGGGATTTTACTGGAAATTGTATACAAACAGATGAAAGCCACTGTTCCAAAATCTGATTTTATACCTGCTGATCCGGGCAGGGAGATTTTTGAAGATATGCTGGATGAGGAGCTGGTAAAGGAGTCGAACGGGCGTATTAACTTGGGCCTTGCGGATAGCCTTTACAAGCAGCTTTCAAAGAATTTCAAGGCCAAGTGATGCAAATAGCTGAGAAAAAGCTGAAATTGCAGGCTAAGGGAGTATAAAGATCGATGAACAATAAGGCAGCGGTCAATACAATAAAATTTATGATTTTAATAATTACAACCCTCATAATTATTTATGCAGGGCGTTTTTTATTTGAAGAAAGAAATCAGGTAAACGATAAAGGGGTCGGAAATGCCGCTGATATAGATACTGTTCCGTCAGACAACAAACCATTTCCCATGGAACATAAGGCTGTCAGTACAGAAATCAATGGAATGAAACAGGAAATAAACATATTGGAGATTGATTTGAGCTTTGGCGGCGTTAAAATAAAGCCGGCATTAGCCTTTGACTCTATATACGGTTTTCAAAGCCTTAAAGATATCGCGGTTAGCAACAATGCTTATGCAGCCGTAAATGCAGGGTTCTTTTACTCGTATGGTGAACCCTCAGGTATGGTGGCGATTGACGGAAAAACCTATACAAAGTCTACGGGGAGATTTCCTGTATTTGTTGTACAAGGGAAAAATGCTTCATAAGCGAAGTTTGGAGCAATATATGGATACTGCACGGCAATAGAAGGATTTTGGCGGATAATATAAACAGAGAGGGAAAGCCAGGAGAAATAGTTGTGTATACACCGGTGTTCGGACTCACCAACAGGGCGAATAAGCTCAATACTTCATATATTATAGAGGACAACAGAGTTGTAAAGAAATTCCGCGGTGATACGGAGTGCAAAATTCCTTCCAACGGAATGGTGGTTACCCTTTATGAGCCATTTCATTGGAGCGGAAATTTGAAGTGGGAGATTGGGTCGGAATCGATATTGATCCGGATTTTGGGCCGGAGTTTCAGGCATACGAGTGCGGAAGCTGGCTTGTAAGGGATGGAAAGGTGGCAGCCGTTGACAAGGATGAGTGGTTGGGTTGTTGACCAATCGGGATCCGAGAACGGCCATAGGTGTAAGGTATGACGGCAAGGTACTGCTTATTACCGTAGATGGCCGGCAGCCGGGATACAGTCTTGGTCTTTCATCGAGGGAGCTTGCAGGCTATCTGGTAAGTCTGGGGGTAAAAGATGCTGCCATGCTGGACGGCGGAGCTTCAACCCAGATGGTTATAGAAAACGAGACGGTAAACAGGCTCCCTGCCCGGGAAAGAATGCTGGGCGGCGGAATTGTGGTCATTGTAAGTAAAGATTTAGCAAATTAGCTTATTAAAGTTATTAGACTATTATTGTATTAATGTTTTACTTATTTATAACTCAGTGCTATAATGTATTTCGTACATAACTATTTTTGGAAAGAGGTGTTTTGATGCTGACCAATGTAGAAATTCAGAATATTATTCCCCACAGATACCCCTTTTTATTGATTGATAAAATAATAGAGGTTGAGCCGGGAAAGAAGGCAGTAGGAATAAAGAATGTCACCGTAAATGAGCCGTTCTTCCAGGGTCATTTTCCGGGAAATCCAATTATGCCGGGGGTTCTTATAGTTGAGGCTTTAGCTCAGACAGCATGTGTTGCAGGGCTAATGGTTGAAGAGAATAAAGGGAAACTGGGTGTATTTACAGGTATTGAGTCTATGAAATTCAGAAGGCAGGTTGTTCCGGGAGATACATTAAAGCTTGAGGCTGAGTTTTTGACGTTCAAGCTGGGAATGGGAAAAGTAAAGGTTTTGGCTACTGTAGACGGACAAGTTGCAGCGGAAGGCCAGATTAAGTTTGCAATGATTGATACCAACAAAAACGGTTAATATTAAGAGTATTTAATACGGAAAAGTCCGAGGACCACACGCATATCGTGAAATCATCGGACTTTTTAGTGTTTTCTTCTATTGGTTTAAATTGGAACAACACCAAATAAATCAGCTTACGGCAATCATTTGTTTATCTTTGAGAAACATTTCGCCGACCCGGTAAACATCGCCGGCTCATGGTAAGTATCAAATCACCCGACGAAGCATTTTCCTTGAGATATTCAACAATTCCTTCAAAGTCGGGCAAGTATATGGCATCCTGGCCGTTTGCCCGTATCTTTTCCGCCAGGGTCTTTGAATGTATTTCACCGGTGTCCTTTTCCCGGGCAGAATATATATCTGTAACAATAACTTTATCCGCATCTTTGAAGGCTTGAGAGAACTCATCCAAAAGGAGTTTTGTCCTGGTATAGGTATGGGGTTGAAACACCGTCCAAATCCTCGGATAGTTTCCGCTTCTTGCGGCCTTTAATGTTGCCTTGATTTCCGATGGATGATGGGCATAGTCGTCAACAACCTTTATATTGTCTTCAATTCCCTTTAATTCAAAGCGGCGGTGAATTCCGGTATAGCTCTCAAGGCCTTTCTTTATGTTTTCAATACTACAGCCTAAGGCATCACATGCAGCGATTGATGCAAGGGCGTTGCTGATATTATGTACACCCGGAATCTTAAGCTGTATGCTTGCGATTCTTTTGCTGTTTTTGAGTGCTGTAAAGGATGCAAAACCGTTCTCATCGAAGGAAATTTCTTCAGCTCTCCACATTGCATCTTTTGAATTTAGGCCATAGGTGATTATGTTGCAGTGCACATCTTTGAGAAGAGACAAAATGTTTTTGTCGTCAACACATGCAACCACATAGCCGTTTTTGGGGATAAGATGAATAAATTTTAAAAACGAGCTTTTAATATGTTCTATATCCTTGAAATAATCAAGGTGATCGGCTTCAATATTCAGCACAACGGCAAGATATGGGTGAAATTTCAAAAAGCTCTCCACATATTCGCATGCCTCGGCAATAAAATAGTTATTTCCGCCTATCCTTGTATTTCCCCCAATAGCATCCAGCTCTCCGCCAATATGAATGGTAGGTCGAGAGACGATTTAAGCATGATCAGGGAAATCATGGATGTAGTTGTGGTTTTTCCGTGAGTACCGGATACGGCGACACTAAAAGGATATTTTTTCATTATTTCACCCAACAGTGTTGCCCTGTCTAAAGTGGGAATTCCGAGACTTTTGGCTTTCATAAGCTCAGGATTGTCACTTTTTACAGCGGCTGTATATATTACAAGATCTGCATCGCCAATGTTTTCCTCACTATGCCCTATATTTATTTTAACTCCTTTATTCTCAAGTTTTGAAGTTATGTTTGAAGGTTTCATGTCAGAGCCGGACACACTAAATCCCAGGTTTAAAAGGATTTCTGCAAGCCCGCTCATACTTATTCCGCCTATACCGATGAAATGTACATGTTTGAATTCTTTTGAGTCTAGTATACTTAATTGTTCCAATGCCAACACTCCTTAAACTTTAATATACAGCCAGATAACATCATAATCTATATTTTATTAAATTCCAACATAAATTTTATAGTCATATCAATTAATCTTATAGTCTTATATTAATACTAACCGGCTAATATAACAATAAAAATATCCAATTAGTATTATATGAAAATTTTAGCACATTTATAAGTGTTTCCGTATTTTTATTTTTTAAAACGAGTTAAGACTAATTAATTTGACATGAAGGAAATTAATCAAATTGAAAAGTAGATTTCGATATTTTTGGGGGAGAAATACAACTAAAAAATTTTAAGTAAAATGAGAAAGTAAAGTTTACTTTATTTTGCAAGAATAAAATCCACCTCTTAATAAAATTTAATGATTTTTCAAAAGAGGTGGATTTTTGTATCCTAAAAGGCTTAAAATATTCGGAAATATATAGTATAATATACGAAGATTAATTGGAAGAAACAGTAGATTTGCCTTGATTAACCTACATATGACTTAAAGATTGAGTACAAAATAAGCCTGGAGGGATTTGATGGAAAAGTTTCATAGGAATGAACGGCTTGCTGTTTTGATAAAGACCTTGTGTGATTCACCGGGAGAAACCTTTACCCTTGGCAGCTTTGCAGATATGTTTGGCTCTGCAAAATCCACAATAAGTGAAGATATAGATATTGTACAGAATTTGCTTGAAAAGTTTGATTTGGGGTCTATCGAAAGCATGGCCGGTTCCACGGGGGGTATAAGATTTGTCCCCGGATACAAAAAAGACAAGATAAAATCCATCCTAAACTCTCTGTGTCAAGATTTGTCAAACAGTCAGCGGATTCTTCCGGGCGGTTACCTATATATGCTGGACATTATCTATGATCCGAAAAGGATATCCGATATTGCATATATTTTTGCAGGACATTTTTTCAAAAAAGAAATAGATTGTGTTATCACGGTTGAGACAAAGGGTATTCCTCTTGCCTTTGCCACTGCAAAACAGCTGGGTGTGCCTCTGGTTATAGCAAGACACAACAGTGAAGCCACAGACGGACCGTCGGTAAACATAAATTATGTGTCCGGTTCATCAAAGAAGATTCAGACAATGGTTCTTCCCATGAGGCTCTTAAAGGCTATTCAAGGCTCCTTTTCATAGATGATTTTATGAAAGGCGGAGGTACAGCAAAAGGTATAATCGATATGGTAAGAGAGTTTGAGTGTGAGGTTGTAGGAATCGGTGTCGTTATTGAGACTTTGGAGCCGTCGAAAAAACTGGTGGATGATTATGTATCTCTGTTAACATTGAATATTGTAAACACCGAGGAAAAACTTATAGATGTAAAGCCCAGTAAAGGATGGATGTAGAAAAAAATTCCTTTATTATTCGGATTTGCTTATATATGAATAATATATTGATAAAGAGAAATGCTATAAAAAGGGTATAAGTTTATAAAAAAATAAAAAACATAAAAAAATAAGAAGGAAAATCAAAAATAATGCCGAATATAATATTTAGTACACGATGAATACACAATTTACGGAAGGTGGTAACATCTCATGGAAATTACCGATGTTCGCATCAGAAAGATTGATTCTGAAGGAAAAATGAAAGCTGTCGTTTCTGTAACCTTTGACAATGAGTTCGTTGTTCATGATATAAAGGTTATTGAAAGTCAGAATGGCTTATTCATTGCAATGCCTAGTAGAAAAGCTCCAGATGGGGAATTCAGGGATATTGCTCATCCTATCAATGCAGAAACCAGGGGCAAGATCCAGAGCGCCATTTTGGATAAATATGAGTCAATTTCTTCAGGCAGCATTGAAACAGAAGAAGGTAATTAAAAACAACTAGATTATTTTAAAACCATATAAAAACGAGAAGATATTGAATTTTAAAATTACTAAATCGTGAAAAGGACTGCATTAAATCCATGCTTATTCAGGATTTTCGTGGTGGGACTGTTTGTTTTCTTAAGGTATCTTTCGGCCTAACACAGAGGAAAACAGGGTTCTAATGAATAGGCAATAGGTTAGTGCGTACTTTTGACGATTTTTATTTATGTGAAATCAACTTTTGTGGTTGAAAAGTTTATTAAAAAATGAGAAAATAAAGATGGCTATAAAAAAGTACTTGTTGCATAATTATATTATTGGTTATTAATTTTAGAAAGCTTCATGGATTAATTGCAGAATTCTTTTATAGATACTATAAAGGAATCTTCAAAGTGATTTGAGAGCTTTTTTTCTTGGTGGAGCTTAAGAATAAGGAGGAAACTTTTAATGGGATGCTTGATGGCAGTCATTCTTGCCGCTGGAGAAGGAAAAAGAATGAAGTCCAAAAAAGCAAAGGTTGTGCATGAAATTCTCGGTATGCCTTTGGTTGAATGGGTTTATAGATCGGTAAAAAAAGCCGGAATAGATGAAGTTGTGCTTGTAGTTGGGCATAAGGCAGAAGAGGTAAAAGAAAAGATGGGGACAAAGCCTTTACGCTTTTCAAGAAAAGCAATTGGGAACGGGGCATGCACTTATGCAGGCTCAGGAGTATCTGAACAATAAAGACGGTTATGTTGTAGTGCTGTGCGGAGATACTCCTCTAATCACTTCAGAAACCATTTCCAATACCGTTAATTACCATAAAGAAAATGCAAATTCAGCTACAATTATTACTGCAGACATTGATAAACCTGACGGATACGGCAGGATAGTAAGAAGCGGTGACGGCAGTGTCAGAAAAATTGTTGAACACAAGGACGCTTCTTTGGAGGAGAGGAATATAAAAGAAATCAACTCCGGAATGTACTGTTTTAATATAAAAGATTTGACAGAAGCATTAAAAGAGCTTGATAACAATAACAGCCAGGGAGAATACTACCTGACGGATACTATCGAAATACTTATAAACAAAGGAAAAAAAGTTGGAGCAATAAAAGTTGAGGACAGCAGTGAGATATTGGGCATAAATGACAGAGCCCAGCTTGCTGAGGCAGGCAGGATAATTCGAGACAGAATTCTAAAAAAACATATGGAAAACGGCGTAACGATAATTGACCCTGCTTCAACGTATATTGACGAGGATGTGGAAATAGGGATTGACACAGTGATTTATCCTTCCACAATCATTGAAGGGAAGACAAAAATAGGCGAAGATTGTATAATCGGTCCGGGAAGCAGGATTGTCGGTGCCCAAATTTCCGACGGGGTAGAGGTAAAGAATTCTGTCGTGCTGGAAAGCTCTATAGACGATGATACAAAAGTCGGTCCTTTTGCCTATATAAGGCCGGGAAGCCGGATAGGCAAAAAGGTTAAGATTGGTGATTTTGTTGAGGTTAAAAAGTCCGTAATAGGAGATAAAACCAAGATATCACATCTTACATATGTGGGAGATGCCGAAATTGGAAAGAATGTTAATCTCGGATGCGGTGTTGTAGTGGTAAACTATGACGGGCAGAAAAAGAATAAGACAATTGTGGGGGACAATTCATTTGTGGGCTGCAATGTAAATCTGATTTCACCTGTTGAAGTTAAAAGCAATGCTTATGTGGCAGCCGGTTCTACGATTACGGAAGAAGTTCCGGAGAAATCTCTTGCTATTGCCAGAAGCCGGCAGATAATCAAGGAGGACTGGGTTGTAAAAAAAGGAATGTTAAGGCAGGAGAAAGAATAACGTCAATAAAAATTTTACTATTTATTAATATTAATATAAAATAAAAAGGTAAGAAGGGGAACATAAGATGAATTTACATGGAAAGGATATTAAAATTTTTGCAGGAAACTCAAACAGGGAGTTGGCTTTGGAAATTGCAGAAAAAATAGGGCTTCCGCTTGGGTTGGCAAATGTAGGAAAGTTTAGCGATGGTGAGACTGCAATTAATATTAACGAGGTTGTTAGAGGTTCCGATGTGTTTATTATTCAATCCACATGTCCGCCTGTTAATGACAACCTTGTTGAATTATTGATTATGATAGACGCTCTCAAAAGGCTTCAGCAGGAAGGATAACTGCTGTAATGCCGTATTTCGGTTATGCAAGACAGGACAGAAAAGCTAAAGCAAGAGATCCTATTTCAGCAAAGCTTGTAGCGAATCTTCTCACAACTGCGGGAGCAGACAGGGTACTTACAATGGACCTTCATGCACCTCAATTGCAGGGATTTTTTGATATTCCGCTGGATCATCTGCTGGGTGGAAATATACTGGCAAACTATTTCCTCGAGAAATTTGGAGATATGAGTGATGTTGTAGTAGTATCGCCTGATGTAGGCAGCGTTTCGAGGTCAAGAAAGTTTGCCCAGAGGTTGGATGTTCCCTTGGCTATTATTGACAAGAGAAGACCGAAAGCCAATGTTTCGGAAATAATGAACATAATAGGCGATGTTAACAATAAGAGAGTAATATTGGTGGATGACCTTATCGATACGGGAGGAACAATCGTTAATGCCGCAAATGCACTTATGGAAATAGGTGCAAAAGAAGTATATGCTTGTTGTACTCACGGACTTTTGTCAGGTCCTGCGATTGACAGAATTAAAGAGTCAGAAATTAAAAAGCTTGTTACATTAAATACAATTCCGTTGGATGAGAACAAGAGAATCGATAAGATAGTATCGCTATCTGTTGCTTCTGTATTTGCCGAAGCCATTGAAAGAATATATGGAGATATTTCCATAAGCTCGCTGTTTACCCAGCAAGACTAATTATCGATTTTTAGCGGGTTTTCTGTAAATAATGATATATTAAAATTTTACATTGCCTCCTTAAGAGAATTAGGGAGGCAATTTATTAGTTGTCTGTATAACATTACAAGAAGAGGTGGCAAATTTGGAGGATTTGTTTGTAATAGTAGGACTGGGCAATCCGGGAGCAAAATATGAAAATACGAGGCATAATGTGGGATTTGATACGGTGGAACTTCTTTCAAGAAGACATGATATAAAGCTTACAAAGCTAAAGCACAAGGCTCTTATCGGTGATGGGAATATAGGCGGACGGAAGGTGATTCTTGCAAAGCCCCAGACCTTTATGAACCTTAGCGGTGAAAGTGTACGGGAAATAGTTGAATGGTATAAGATTCCTGTAAAAAATATTATAATAGTATATGATGATATAGATTTGCCTGTGGGGAAGCTCAGATTAAGACCCAAGGGCAGTGCCGGAACCCACAACGGCATGAAATCTGTGATATACCAGATACAGTCCGATGAATTCCCCAGGGTGAGAATCGGTGTTGACAAGCCGCCGGAAGGGTGGGACCTGGCAAATTATGTTCTTGGCAGGTTTTCCGGTGACGAAAGAAAGAAGATTGAAGATACTATTGAGCGTGCGGCGGATGCTGTTGAGGCCATAGTAAAATCCGGTATTGACAGCGCAATGAATAGATACAACAAATAATATATTGATGCTAAGAGGTTTACCAGACATGAGTATATTAATGGATAAGCAGTATCTGATAGAGCCCCTTTTTGAGATAAAGGAATACACTGACGTGCTTGAGAACGTCAAAAGGGGTATACCTACAACTCTGACAGGTCCTTCGGAGTCCCAGAAGGCTCATATAGCCTGCGGGCTATGTTACCATTTGGGTTTAAAAGGTATATACATAGCTTATAATGAGATACAGGCAAGAAAAATGTTCGAGGACATTTCATTTTTCTTTGGAAGAGATGTTGTATTTTTCCCGTCAAAGGAGATTATGCTTCATGATGTGGAGGCAAAGAGTTATGATTCGGTTTATGAAAGAATAAGTGCTCTTTACAGGATTGTGAACGATGATTACAGCTTTATAGTGACAAGTACCGAAGCATTGTGTCAGAAGCTTATTGACAAAGAGCTTTTTAAAGAAAGCATAATAAGTCTTGCTTTGGGGGATAGGATTGATCTTAGTCTTTTTATACAAAAGCTTGTATCCATAGGTTATGAAAGAGTGGCAACTGTTGAAGGGAAAAGCCAGTTTGCAGTCCGGGGAGGAATTATAGATATTTTCCCGGTAAACAGTGACACTGCGGTAAGAATAGAGCTCTTTGACGATGAAATAGACTCGATAAGAAGCTTTGACACCATGACCCAGAGGTCTATGGAAAATCTTGATGGAGTAACGGTTTTGCCTGCAAGAGAACTAATTTATCCCCTGAGCTTGAGAGATGCTATTTTAAAAAGAATATCCGAAGACCTCAAAGAGCAAATAGAGAAAATGGGGGCGAAAAATGGCAAGAGCCAGATAGAGAAGCTTGAAGCAAAAATAAGTTCCGATATCGAGAGATTTTCCCAGGAATATTATTTTGCAGGAATGGACAGGTATATTCCATATATTATCGAAAAGCCGTCTACCGTAACTGACTATATAGGCTCCGATATACTCACATTTGTGGATGAACCTAAAAGATTTGAGCAGAGACTTGAGAGTCTTCTGATGGAAACTAATGAGATGTGTAAAAGTTTCCTTGAAAACGGACAGCTTCTTGCGGGAAGTTTCGATATTTTCTTTGATTATGATTATCTATGGGAGGGGCTGAAGAAAAGAAAAAATGCATTGTATTTTAGCACTCTTCCTTCCGGCGAAGGGCAGGAAGGCCAGAAGGAAAACATAGTGTCAAAACTTCTTAACTCCTATCAGGGGCATTTTGAGATGCTGGCAGAAGACATAAGTCACTGGAAGAAAAATCGTGCAAGAGTGGTCATACTTTCAGGGAGTAAAAGCCGCAGTGAAATGTTGGCCGAGACTTTAAGGACAAAAGATATCGAAGCTGTATACATGGAGGAGCCTCACCGGGACATTCAGCCCGGAGAGGTGGTAATAACCCATGGTATTTTAAACCGAGGGTTCGAATACCCAAGCATTGGCTTTGTGGTAGTGAGCGGAAAAGAACTGTTTGGACAGGAGAAGAAATTAAGAAAGCATAAATCGGCAAAAGGAAAGAAAATAAGTGTATTTACCGATTTGAATGTCGGTGACTATGTTGTTCATCAGATTCATGGGATAGGAAAATATATTGGAATTGAGCAACTGGTGGTAGAGAACATAAAAAAGGATTATCTCAAGATTCAATACAGTGAAGGGGATTATCTTTATGTTCCAACAAACCAGCTTGATCTGATACAGAAGTTCATAGGTTCGGAAGGGAAAACGCCGAAGCTCAGCAAACTGGGGGGAACGGATTGGACGAAGGCCAGGGCCAAGGCAAAGGAATCGTTAAAGGAACTTGCCGAGGAGCTTATCAATCTATATGCCCAGAGAGAGGCGTCAAAGGGGCATTCCTTTGGGAAAGATACGGTGTGGCAGAAGCAGTTTGAGGACTTGTTTCCGTATCAGGAAACGGAGGATCAGCTAAAATGCATTGAGGAGATAAAAAAGGATATGGAATCGCAAAGGCCGATGGATAGGCTGCTTTGCGGCGATGTGGGTTATGGCAAGACCGAAGTGGCAATGAGAGCGGTATTTAAGGCGGTTATGGATGGCAAGCAGGTGGCTTATCTGGTTCCGACAACGGTTCTTGCTCAGCAGCAGTACAACACTTTCAAGGAAAGGATGAAGGACTTTCCCGTAACAGTTGAAGTAATAAGCCGGTTTAGGACACAGGCGGAACAGAAGAGGATATTAAAGGATGTAAAGGCGGGCATGGTGGATGTACTTATCGGAACCCATAGACTACTTCAAAAGGATATCTCCTTTAAAGACCTTGGGCTTTTGGTGATAGATGAAGAGCAGCGTTTTGGAGTAGCCCACAAAGAAAGGATCAAAAGCATGAAGGCAAATATTGATGTTTTGACCCTTACGGCCACACCAATACCGAGAACTCTGCATATGTCCCTTGTCGGTATAAGGGATATAAGCACTATCGAAGACCCTCCGGAAGAAAGATATCCTGTTCAGACTTATGTGATGGAATACAACAACGAAGTTATTAGAGATGCCATAAACCGGGAATTAAGCCGGGGAGGACAGGTTTTTTATCTTTATAACCGGGTCAGAACTATAAATTTGAAAGCGGGAGAAATACAGAAACTGGTTCCTGAAGCCCGAGTGGCCATTGCCCATGGGCAGATGAACGAGACGGAGCTGGAAAACATTATGTTTCAGTTTATAAACGGTGAATATGATGTTCTTGTGTGTACCACCATAATTGAATCGGGCCTGGATATGCCAAATGTAAATACCATTATAGTAGAAGATGCGGACAAAATGGGGCTTGCCCAGCTTTATCAGCTTAGGGGCAGAGTTGGACGTTCAAACAGGCTTGCCCATGCATACATAACATATAAAAAGGATAAGGTTCTTACTGAAATCGCTGAAAAGAGGCTCCAGGCCATAAAAGAGTTTACGGAATTTGGCTCGGGATTTAAAATAGCAATGCGTGACATTCAAATAAGGGGCGCGGGAAATCTTCTAGGACCGCAGCAGCACGGACACATAGACTCTGTGGGTTATGACATGTATTGCAAGCTTTTGGCTGAAGCGGTGAACGAGCTTAGGGGTATACCTGTCTCCAAAGAGGAAGAGGAGATTTCCATAGATATAAATGTAAGCGCCTATATAGATAATGATTATATCAGTGACGAGAATCAGAAGATCGATATGTACAAAAAAATTGCTTCTATAAATGACGAACAGGATGTATTGGATAACGAAGACGAGCTGATGGACGCTACGGGGAGATACCTCAGCCGGTAAAGAATTTGCTTACAATTGCATACATAAAATCTTTGGCTAAAGCATGCGGGTTTTCAGCTGTTCAGGAGAAGAACGATGCGGTAATCCTTCAGTACTCCGAAAACACAATTATAAATTTTGAGATATTGGGAAAACTCATGGATAAATACAGAAGAAAGCTTCTTTTTTCGGCTAGCAACAAACCCTATATTACTTTTAAGATAACAGGAGTAAAAAGAGAGGATTTGCTCGAAATTATTAAGATTTTGTTACAAGACATTAAGAAATTGCAGGAGGGTTCATAATTTATTATAATAGATATAGTTGGGATTTTTGTGTAGACATAAAACAATTAAATTAGTCCTACAAAAGCTTTATTTTCAAGGCAAGCTATTGTGCTATTTTTCTTGCACCGGGAAGGCAGCATAAATAGTATATTACTTAGGAAATGTGAGGGATTCTATTGGATATGAGGGAAAAGATTGGCGGAAAAAAGAAAGCAGTCATTGCTGTTATAGCGGTACTGGCTGTGGCCTTGGCTGTAGGGTGTGGTGTGTGGTACTCATATGCTACCAGCTATGTAGCTACAGTTGCAGGCGAAAAAATTACCAGTAAAGAGTATAAGTATTTTCTTGGTTCGGTAAAGATTCAAATGGAAAATGATGCCCAACTTGAAGACCAGGCATCAAAAGAGGCTTTCTGGGATTCGAAAATAGAAGGTGTTGATGCAAGAGAGCTTGCAAAGCAAAGAGCTCTTGACAGTTGCAAGGAGTTTAAGATACAGCTTTTGAAGGCAAAGGAAAAAGGATTGTTTTTGAACGACAAGGATATGCAGGAAGTTGAAAATTCGATTACCACACTTCTAAGTCAAATGGCGCAGTTCAATCAGGCGGCGAAGAACACTGGAGTTAAAATCATGTCAGCTGAAGAAATGTTCAAAGATACCTATGGAATCAACATTGAAGAGTATAAAGAGATTTTAAAAGACCTAAGGCTGGTTTTTAAATTTGTGGAAGATGAGCAGAAAAAGATTAGTGTTACTGAAGAAGAACTGGAAAACAGATATAATGAAAATAAAGACACTTTTGATAAAATAACCATAAGACACATAATATTTTATACAGTTAATCCTAAGACAGAAGTTTCCTTGTCGGCAGAGGACAAGCAAAAATTATACGACAAGGCAAAGGATGCTCTTCAGAAAGTAAACAAGGGAGAGGACATGGAAGCATTGGCCTTGGAACTTTCGGAAGACAGCGGTGTTGAGGGAAATAAGGGATTGCTTGAACTCAATTACACCAAGGCAAGTGAGCCTAAATTAGCAGATCTTGTTAAATGGGCTTTCGAACATAAAGTTGGAGATACAGACATAGTAGAGACAGATTATGCATACCACGTTGTAAGATTGGAGAAGAGAACGGAATATAAAGACGTTGTGCAAAATGTTAAAAATGTAATATTGGCAGAAAAATATAATAATATTCTTAAGGAATGGACAGAAGAATCCCAGTACGATTTAAAGGAAAACGAGTTTGCGTTAAGGAGAATAAAAGTTTAATAAAAGAATAAAAAATAGAATTATGACAACAATAAAAGGAGTTGTTTCAAAACGGAATTTTGAAATAGCTCCTTTTTTGCATATTAAAAACTAAAATCAATTAATCTTTTTCTTACCGGTTAGCTTTTGTTTAAACTGCGTAAC
This sequence comes from Acetivibrio straminisolvens JCM 21531, assembly GCF_000521465.1. Taxonomy (GTDB): domain Bacteria; phylum Bacillota; class Clostridia; order Acetivibrionales; family Acetivibrionaceae; genus Hungateiclostridium; species Hungateiclostridium straminisolvens. Next base: position 31,662 of record NZ_BAVR01000005.1, on the reverse strand, counting down.
CAAAACATCCACATCATCAATTCTCATAAAATAGATGATAACAAAGTACAACAATGCACCGCCTATGATTGATATTATAATTGAAATATTGGAGCTAAGAAAGTTTCTAATATATAGATTGGATATATATGCTATTAATCCCATAAGCAATGAGGCCGCCAAAATCTTAAAGAATTTCAAACTCATTGACTTTATTCCTAAAGGGCCTATTTTCTTTCTCAGTGTTACAAACATTAAAATTGTAATGAATATGCCCACTATGCTGGTTGCCAGTGCCAAACCTCCAATTCCTAGGTACTGGGATAAAATTATATTCAAAACAATATTTAATGCCATACCAACAGCTGCGTTAACCGTTGGAGTTTTGGTATCTTTAATAGAGTAAAACACTCTTGCCAAAACCTCTCTGATTCCAAACGCCAGCATACCTATGGAATAATAGAACAAGGATATGGAAGTCATATCTATTGCCGTTCCGTCAAATGCCCCTCTGCCAAACAACAGTACAACTATTTCTCTTGAAAAAATCATGGCGCGACAGTCAGTGGCACTAGTAACAACGTTACTCCGATAATGGATTCCGACAATACTTTTTTTAGTTCTTTCATATTGCTTTCAGCCGCCAATTTTGATATTGCGGGATACATCACCGCAACTATCGAAACAACAAATACACCTTGAACAAAATTATTCAATCTTGATGCATAATTTAAGGCAGAAATTCCTCCTACAGAAATTTGTGAGGCCAAAGTCCTGTCAACAAGCTTGTTAAGTTGGTTTACGGAGGTTCCCAATATAACAGGTAGTGATAGCAGAAACATCTTTTTAATATAGTTGTCAATCTTAAAATCCAGCCTGTGTTTATATCCGGACTTTATTATACTGGGGAACAAAACAATAGTTTCCAACGAGAGGGCAATAAAAGTGCCTAAAGGTAAAATCATAATATTCCAACTTGTACTTGCTATAATAGATGCTATAACTATAAAGTTGTAGGGAAATCCCACTATTGCCGGGATAATAAAATTGTCTTTTATCTGAAGCAGGCTTTTAAAAATATATCCAAGTCCGATAAAATAAATACTTATCGAAATTATTCTGGTAAATTGAACTGCCAAGTTCAGCGTATCATTATCAAAACCGTATGCAAATAGTTTGACTATCTCCTCTGTAAAAATAAATATCAAAAGAACTATTGCTGTAGAAATACCAAAAACTAAATTCACAACTTTGTTTGTAAAAGAGTTTGCGGCATTTGCCCCTTTTTCTGCCAATACATTGTTGTATATGGGAATAAATGTTGTGGCAAGCCCTGTGCCGACAAATGCAAAAATAACACTTGGTATTGTTAGTGCTATTATATAGGCATCGCTTTCATTGCTCACACCGTAAAAGTACGACAGAGTTATTTCCCGAAAGAAACCGAAAAATTTTGATATGATTGTTATAATAACTAATACTATGGCAACTTTCTTCATACTATCCACTACCCTTGTCACATTAATTGTCTTAGAGCATTCAAGTACCCATATTCTACAGCATCGCAGACTTTTTCTATGGTGTATTTCCCGCCAATAGTTTTAATGCAGTTTTCTCCCATTTCTTTTCTTAAGCTTTCATTTACAATCAATTCACTCAATTTATTCGCCAAGTCTTCACAGTTGTTTGGCTCAACCAAGAGTCCATTCTTCCCGTTTTCGGATATTTCCGGAATACCGCTAAGTTTACTGGCAACCCATGGATTACCCATTGCCATTGCCTCAAGTATGGAATTGGGAAACATTTCTCCTCTAACCGAAGCAAGGGTGTATATGTCCAAGGCTGCCTGAATGTTGGGTATATCTCTTCTAAATCCGGTGAAATGCACAAATTCTTCCACGTCCAAATCTTTTGCAAGTGTTTTGCAAGCTTCGAGCTTTTCTCCGTCTCCGACTATCACAACTTTAAAATTTGAGGTTTTCTTAAGAATGTATGGAATTGCCCTTATTAGGACTTCTTGGCCTTTATTATAATTAACTCTTCCCACAGTACCGATAAGAACCGTATCATTTGAAACACCGATTTCATTTCTGAAAATATTTCTGTTACAGTTTGATACATTAAATTTCTCGGTATCCACTCCGTTATAAGTATTTATAATTCTATCCTCTCTTACCCCCGCTTTAATCAGCATCTGCTTTGTAAAATCCGATACGGCAAAAAAAGTGGCCGGATAAAGTCTGTATATTAAATTTCTCCACTGATAACCTTCTCGAATTTCCATGCCTCTGACACTATGGGTAATTGCTGTTTTTCTATTTACGGTCTTTGAAGCCAAATATGCAGTAAAGGCCGCAGCGGCATTATGGCCGTGTATCACGTCAATATTCTCTTCTTTGAGTATTTTTCTTATTTTTATAATATTTTTTATTGTAGAAACGAGGTCTCTTTTATTTATTGCCAATGTGGGTATATCAATGTGCTTGAATTCTTTTTTTATTTCATCGGCAAGGATTCCGCCGCTTGATGCAAAAATTGTATTATGGCCTCTCCGTTTCATCTCACGGGCAATTTCCAAACTCTGTGTTCCGGGACCGTTGTCTCTAAACTCGGATCTGATTTGTAGTATTGTCAGACTTTTCTTCATCGATTTTCACTTCCTCTCTGGTTAGTTTGTAAATTCCGGCATTTAGCCCTACAATTATATAAAAGAGCATGGCTGGTTTGCTGTTAAAAAGAGGATTGTTGAACATACAGTATATGGCCGTGAAGATAATAAGCATTACGGAGGAAAGTGCAATACACTTTCTCATCTCGTGCTTTGTCCTTTTAAAAACATAAATGGAATAGTAAATACTCGTAGCAAAAATTAAAATGTGCAAAACCAATCCCGCAAGCCCCATTTCACTTCCCGTCTGAAGATAAAAGTTGTGGGCGTGGGGATAGATATTTACAGATTGCATATATTGCGGCAGCAAATAATAATACCTCCAGTTGTCAATTCCCACGCCAACCAAAGGATGGTCTTTAATCATCTGTATACTTGCATTCCAAATTGCAAGCCTTTCTGTGTTTGAGAAAGTAGTTGCTTTATTGGTTATTGACAACAGGGTCCTTTGAATGTCGTAGGGCAGTTTATCGAAGTTGAAGTATCCTATAATGAAAATCAAAGCCATAACAAATACTGTTTTGTATTTTTTGTTATAAATAGCAAAGATTCCAAGAGTTGCAACGATCGCAACCAACGAACCTCTGCTGCCTGCAGATATTAACGCTGTAGCGAAAACAATTATAGGAAGGAAATTTAATTTACTGAAAGTTTTATTTTTATCATATAACATTACAATAACAGTTATTAATATGCCCCCAATATAGTATGCAAAATGGTTGTCGGTTTTTAATAAGATTATATATTTTCTAAAATTAAAAAGACCTGTCAAATCAATGAGATTTAAACATGATACGCTTAAAGCGGATACAATAATAAATCGAAAAGCTTTTTCAATAAATGCTTCCTTAAACTCGTAAACCAACACAGTAGCCGTAATACTGATTAAAAAATATGATACGACTATGAGAAGTTCTCTAAAGGATGTTGAAATATAAATTGAATTGAATATACCTAAAAATCCTACCAATATAATAAGGAAATATATAAACGTTAATCCGTTTCTTTCTATTCGAATTTTATATAGCATTAGCAAAAACGACACTATAAATAAAGCCAGGGATTCATATCTGCCTATAATGGGAAGTGTCAGTACAAACAGCAAAAATATCGAATCGCCTGCGATTCTTTTTTTCTTCGAATTGCTTCGAAGAAGTATTCCTATGTTTATAAGACCTATAATAAGAACCGAAAAATAAATTACCTTTGATGCCATGTTTTATCACCTGACTTAAAAAATATACATTTAGAGATACGAAGCTATTGCATTCTTTCTTTTAATATCAAACTTGCAATCTTAAAATCAAATATATCGTCAATGTCAATCGAATTTTCTTTATCCATAATCAAAGCATAACTTTTATCAGAGTAAATATTTTGACAATTTATCAAATACTCAACCTTGACAATATATAAAGCCCCATTAATCCTGTAATAGGTAGGTATGCTTTGCCTTGGGATATTTGCAATATCCGGCCTGATAAAGCCAGCCATGGAATGATTTTTTGGCAAAGTATTCATCCATAACGGCGAATGTTCCGCTTCGCATACTGCTATGACAGAATTCGCAGATTTCTTCTCCATGATTTCATACCCTTTGATAATATCAGTAGAGTTTCTTAGAGGGGAAGTTGGCTGCAGCAAGGCTACTGTATCAAATTCCCGGCCAAGTTCTCTGTATTTTTCTATAACGTATTTAACCGCATCCCATGATGAAGCCGTATCATTGGAAAGTTCCGCAGGTCTTAGAAAAGGAACGTTGGCACCCCATTCTTCGGCGATTTTTGCATATTTTACCGAATCGGTGGATACCGTTATTTCCTCAAACAAACCGGATTCCTTTGCCGCTTCAATTGAATATGCCAATAGAGGTTTTCCGTTGAGCAGTTTAATATTTTTATCTTTCAAGCCTTTAGAGCCGGATCTTGCCGGAATGATTGCTATATTTTTCATATCTCAACCTCAATGTTGTAAAACTCTTTTTTAAGATTTATTTTCTTACTCAATACATATTCTTTAATTACTTCAATTACTTTCTCGGAAGTGTTTCCGTCTCCATAAGGGTTGACAGTTTCTTTTGCTTGTTTGATAAATGAATCTGACAAAGCCTTTCTAATTGCCTGTTTTATTTCCTTTTTAGTAGGATTGCAATTTATGACACTTGTGGCTTGTATTCTTCCTTTTTGCCGTTCACCGATATTTATTGTGGGAATGCCAAAGCTAGGTGCTTCCAGCAATCCGCTTGAGGAATTGCCTATTATCATGGCACTGTGCTTTAGGGCGCTTAGGTAATTAACCATACCTAGTGAAGTAAAGGCAGTAATGTTGTCATTTTCCTCTGTGTATTTATCAATAAGCTGGTTTATAATGCGTCCGTCCGAGTCGGCATTGGTTTTGGTAAATATGAAATTTATATTCTCATATGCCCTGCATGCTTCAAGCAAAGCAGTAATGTGCTTTCTGGAAGTGTTTTCTTCCAAAGTAACCGGATGAAAGCAAGCTATTGCATAAGGCTTACTTAAATCCAGCTTTAATTCTTTTTCCAATTCTTCTTTTGACAGCAGTTTTTCGTTTAGTATATTCTCTATGCCAATGGCCCCCACATTAAACACCCGGTCCGGATGTTCTCCCAACTGTATAACTCTTTTCCTATAGCCTTCCGTACTTGTAAAGTGAAGATAGCTTAATTTGGTTATGGCATGACGGATTGATTCGTCAATAGCTCCTTCCGTTGATTCGCCGCCGTAAAGATGGGCAATGGGAATTCTTTGATTTACGGCTGCCATTGAAACTGCAAGGGTTTCATATCTGTCTCCGAGAACAATCAATAAATCCGGATTAATCTTTTTAAAATAGTCTGCAAATCCAATCATAACAAGACCCATTGATTTGGATATTGCAGACGGTGTATCCGCACTTAACAGAATTTCTATTTTTTCATCGATATGAAATCCGTCTTTCTCTATTTCTTTGTAAGTGAGCCCAAACTCCGGTGAAAGGTGTGCACCCGTTGCCACAATCCTTACATCAAATTCTTTTATTTTATTCAATTTATATATTATAGGTTTTAACAAACCATACTCGGCTCTTGTGGCTGTAAACACGCTTATTACTTTTTTCATAACTCTATCAACTCGTCTTCCTGAAAATCTCTTACGGCTCTTTTCCCGAGTACTTCAAACCATTGCATCGGGCTGATACCGTTACCGGGCCTTTTTACCGTCAAATTTTCTTCAGTGAAAATTTCTCCCTTTTTGATATATCTTTTGGCCACAATGCTTTTGCGGGCAACGCAAATGTTTTTTTTCTCCGATTCTGAAGCTTCTTTGTTCCGTCGCCCAAAGCAATTTCAATATTTCTGATGGATTCTACCATGGCTTTCATTTCGCTTGGCTCAAGACTTGATTTGTGGTCAGGGCCTTCCATATTCTTATCCAAAGTTAAGTGCTTTTCTATAACAGATGCTCCTAATGCAACAGCTGCAATGGCTGCTTCAATTCCTTTCGTATGGTCGGAATATCCTACTTTTACGCCGAGCCCTTCTTTTATTGAGAGCATGGCTCTAAGGTTTACATCACTAAAGGGTGCCGGATACTCTGTCGTACAGTGAAGAACTGTAATTTCTCCGGCACTGTTTTCTTTCAATACCGAAACCGCATTTTTTATTTCATCCATTGTGCTCATACCCGTAGATAGAATGACGGGTTTGTTTAACTTTGCTATTTTTATTAAATAAGGAAGATTTGTAATCTCCCCCGAAGGAATCTTCCACCTTTTCATATCAAAACTTTTTAGAAATTCTATACTTTCAAAATCAAAGGCTGTAGAAAGAAATTCAATGTTTTTATCCTGGCAGTACCTGCCTAGCTTAACAAATTCATCAAACGAGAGTTCATACTTTTTGAGCATGTCATACTGAGATTCTTTTGCTCCTGTTTGCTGCTTTTGGTACTCGGCCTTTAAAGCGTTTTTTGTAACAAGATTCTTAGAGATAAAGGTTTGAAACTTTATACAATCAGCGCCGGCGTCTTTAGCCGCATCTACCAGTTTCTTTGCAAACTCTAAGCTTCCGTTGTGATTTATGCCTGCCTCTGCTATGACAAATACTTTCAAAGTTTCTTCACCTCTCTGCATGGATTTCCATAGGCCATTACGCTATCCCTTATTTCTTTTGTTACAACGCTTCCCATTCCGATTATGCAGTTTGAACCAATGAGGATTCCTTGTTTGACAATGCTATTTGAGCCAATATGGGAATGTTCTCCGATTTTTACTCCTCCGCATAAAACCGTTCCTGGGGCTATATGCACAAACTCTCCGATTTCACAGTCATGTTCGACAATGGCACCGGAATTTATAATTGCTCCCTGACGAATTACGGCACCGGCGTTTACAATGGCTTGTTTGCCGATAAAAACCCCTTTATCAATTTGAGCGTATTTACTCACTTTAGCTGAAGTATCAACTATATTGGGAATTGCAAATCCCATCTCGCACAGAGTATTGAAAATGTTGATGCGCACAGAGGGATTACCTATACTTCCCACAGCAACAAACGCATGACGGTATCCATCCTTGTATAATGAGGGAAGATCCTTGTCATAACCCATTATTGGTATTCCAAGTACGGCTTTCCCAACATTTTCTTTAGTATCAATGATCCCTATATCATCATACTCATTTAAATTAAGAAGGCTGTCTAAAATAGATTTACAGTGCCCCCGCCGCCTATTAGCAAAATTTTTTTATTCATCTTTTTCCAACCTTCTCTTCATTTTTTCCATTTCATCAAACTGTCCCATGTCCATCCAACTATTTTCGCTTATTGGATAGACTCCAATCTTTTCTCCTTCGTTTTTGTATTTTTTAATAATGTCAGGAAATTCAACGGGTTGGTTTTCTTCAAGTTCTTCAATGATTTTGGCTTCGGCAAAATACAGCCCGGTGTTGACAAAGTACACCAGTTCGGGCTTTTCCTTTATATTTTCGATTTCACCCTTGTCATTGATTTCAATAACACCATAGGGAATTTTAATATTCTTTAGCGAGCAAACCATGGTTATCAGATTGTTGTGTTTTTTATGGTAGTTATATATTTTTTCATAATTTTCTTCTATTAAAATATCGCAATTTGAAAGGATAAAGGTGGAAGTAATTTTCCCTTTTAAAAGGCTAAGTCCACCGCCTGTTCCTAAAGGCTTTTCTTCTTCCACGTAATTTACAGAGTAGCTTTTTTCAATATCGCTAAAGTATGCTTTTACGGTATTTTTCTTGTGGTTTAAAATGAGATAAAACTCTTTGCATCCGAATTTGTTAAACCTGTTCATTATATGTTCTGCGATAGGTATTTCACCTATCGGTATTAGCGGTTTGGGAAGTATTTTGGTATATGGATAAAGCCGGGTACCCAGGCCTCCGGCCATGATTACCACCGGAACATCCAGGCTTTTCTTTGGCTCAATTTGCTCATCATTCCAGAGGATGACGGAGACAATATTGCGCTCTTTATCCAGTATGGGCAGGGCCTCAACAGAGTACTTTTTCATATATCCTTTAGCCTTGCTCTTTTCTTCTTCATATAGAAATTTTGGGCTGTAGTTGGCAATTTCCTTAACCTTAGCATCAAGATTTCCTTTCTTTAAAATCCAACGCCTTATATCCCCGTCGGTAACAGTTGCAACAAAGCGGCCTGCATTTATGACAAAGAGGACCTTTTTTGCGACCTTATCCAGTTGTTCCATTGCATTTAGCACCGTTGCTTCTTCATCTATTAAAAAATCTACAACATCCATTGCTCTATACCCCTGCTTGTTTTAAACATTCAACTACATATTCTGCATCTTCTTTTTGAAGATTTGAGCTGCAAGGAATGTTAACTACATGCTCTAAATATTCAAATGCTTTTTCAATCCTGTATGTCTGGTTTGCTTTATAGGGTTTTTGCTCACTAATAAGCCCCCATATCGGTCTTGTTTGAATTTTCTTAGATGCCAGGTATCCAATTACCTCATCTCTGTTTAACGGATAATTTTCATCTATATACAAGGAATAGAACCAATAATTTGGCCTTATGTTATCCTTAAATTCCAAAATCTTTAGTCCATGAATTTTGCTTATTTCCCTTTTGTAAAACTCATAATTTTTTCTCTTTGTTTCTATAAAATGTTCAATTTGCTCCAATTGTGCAAGTCCCAGCGCAGCTTGGATATTTGTCATCCGGTAGTTGTATCCGATTTCATCGTGGATAAAGTAAAGTTCGTCGCATTTTGCCTGGGTTGTGAGGTGCTTTGCTCTCTTTAGAAAATTCTCATTATTCGATACAATCATTCCGCCTCCGCCGGTTGTGATAATTTTGTTTCCGTTAAAGGAATACACACCGGCATCACCGATGGTTCCGGCGTATTTGCCCTTGTATTTTCCGTCAATATAGTAAGTTCCAAGGGCCTCTGTGGCATCTTCTATGACTTTTAGATTGTATTTTTGGGAAAGCTCCATAATGCCTTCCATATCAGCCATATTGCCGAATACATGTACCACAAGTATTGCTTTTATATGCTTCTTTGTAGCCTTATTTATGAGTTTGCCGTCTATGAAACTGCATTCGTTTTCAAAAAAAGCTCTAAGTTTGGCAACATCTAAAGTTAGGGAATCGTCACAATCCATAAATACCGGTTCGGCACCGGTATATTTTACCGGATTTACGGCAGCAATAAATGTAAGGGTCGGAACAATGACTTCACAATCCTTTGAGATACCGCAAACTTGGAGAGCTATGTGAAGTCCGGATGTTCCGTTTTGACAGGAAACCGCACCTTTGCAATTCACATACTCCGAAAGCTTTGATTCAAAGTCAGACACATAAGGTCCGGCAGTTGAAACCCACCCGGATTTGACGACATTTGAGACATATTCAATTTCTTTTCCCATTAAGTTGGGAACCGATAACGGTAACAATTCCCTGCTCACTTTTGCACCTCCGATTAGATGTTGTAAAGGTCGGTTTTGTATTTGTCTAAATTGCATCTAATAAACTCAATGGTCTCTGCCAGGCCTTGCTCAAGGTATAGTTTTGCTTCCAGTTTGTAAGCCTTTTTAGCTTTTCATTAGAACCCAATAGCCTGTTGACTTCACTTTTTTCGGGCCTTAATCTTTCTTCATCACACACGATTTTTGCATTCGGATTAATCTGCCGTATCAGTTCCTCAGCCAATTTACCGATTGATATTTCTTGCTGGCTTGCAATATTGATTTCTTCACCTATGGTTTTGTCTGTTTTGGATATTTCAATAAAGCCGTTTACGGTATCTTTAACGTAATTAAAATCTCTTGTGGGAGTTAATGAACCAAGTTTAATCTCTTCTTTTCCGGAAAGAAGCTGGGTTATGATTGTCGGTATGACAGCTCTAGCCGATTGCCTTGGTCCATATGTATTGAACGGTCTTACTATTGTTATTGGCATGTCAAAGCTCCTGTAAAAAGATTCGGCCAGTCTGTCGGCACCTATCTTTGTAGCAGAGTAGGGGGACTGTCCCTGATAAGGGTGGTGTTCGTCTATGGGGACATATTGTGCCGTTCCGTACACTTCCGATGTAGAGGTAATGAAGAGCCTTGACGTATTAAGGATTCTGGCTGCCTGCAGTACATTCAAAGTACCTTTGATGTTTGTGTCCACATAAGCCTCCGGTGAATGATAACTAAAGGGAATAGCTATCAATGCTGCAAGATGAAAAACTTTATCTATTCCTTTCATTGCTTCGAGAACGCCGTTACAATCCCGGATATCTCCCGTAAATACTTCTATTTCTTTCAAGATTTCTTTAGGAAAAGTATCCAGCCAACCCCAAGAATTGAAAGAATTATAGTACACAAAAGCTCTGACTTTATATCCTTGTTTCACCAATTCTTCTGTCAAATGGCTTCCGATAAAGCCATCGGCACCGGTAACTAAAATTTTGCTCATATTTCTGTCTCCTTTTATGAATATTCAATAACATTGGCAATATTTTGAGCCGCTCTTTTAGGCGGCTTCAGTTTTTTCCTTGCTTCCTTAAGGCGGGCACGCAGATTGTTGTTTTCAAGTAAAAGACTTATAGTATTCTTGAATTCTTCGGTATTTTTGACAAGAAGTTGCGCATCCCAACTTGTCATATTCCACCGGATGTGCATTTTTTGAAAAATTAACGGTTATAAGAGGTTTATCTGCAGCTATAGCTTGTAAACCAACTGTAGAGTAAAAGGTAATTACCAAATCGGACTTACTTAAAATCAAATTGGTATCTTCTTCTTTAAGAATCAATAAATTTGGCGGTAATGTATTCAAATACTTGGTGTATAAATCCATTTGCTCATTGGGATGAGTTTTCCATATGCCCATAAAATTTGTTCTTTTTTCCATAAGCTTAATAAATTCAAGCAGAACATCCTCTCTGTAAGCTATATTGGGCTGGGAGAAAAAAGAAATAACCTTATTAAATCTATCAAGACTATATTTCTTTATAAAATCCCTAAGCTGTTCTTTGGTATAAGTCGGTTCAATATTCGGCTGCCCTGTCACAACTACGTCCTGTTCGTCCATGTTTTTGTTGCTTGAAAGTATGTTTGCTTTGGCATAGCTATTTAATACACACACCTTTGCTTTGTATGGGATTTCTAAATTTTCTCCCAAAAGATCAACTATACGTACCACCTTTATGCCCATTTTATTGGCACTGAAGGCAGCAGCTTTTTCGGCTCTTTTCCCGCATGTGACCACAGTTACATCCGGTTTTTCACAGCTTAATATTCTTTCCATTGAATTAACGGGTAAAAAACAATTTTTGCCGCTTTCGTTAAACAGCTCGACAGCCTTTTCAAAACTCTCAAATTGAACGGACAAATCCCATAGATTCATCCCCAAGTAAACTTTGATTTCCGGCTTATCCAAGCCTGAACCGGCATCAAAATGTTCATCAATAAACATATCTCCGTATTTTAAAATCAATTGAACTTCTTCATCTCTGAACAAATTCAAATAATCCTTGATGCCTTTATATTCAATTTCTTCTTTTTTTAAATCCTTTACGCTGCTTGTTAGGCCAAGGACAGAGACTCTATGGCCCCTTGATTTCAATTCTTTAATAACCGGAATTACACTTCTCACATGGCCTCCGCCGTAAGTTACAAAGAAAACTTCTTTCATGCTTATGTCTCCAGTCCCAGTAATTTTAGGGAGTTTGATATCATAACTTCCGCAATGTCTATGCCTTGTTTCTTAAAGAAGGGGTATGCACTGCCTTTATATCCTGTTACAATTACCGTGTTTAGCTCCAAAACATAAACTTTTTCGCTGCATTCATCAACTATGAAGTCAATTCTTAAGAGCCTGTAAAACCCAATTGCTTAGCAATTTCAACGGCTATTTTGCAAATCTCGGATTCTTTATCCTCGGACATTTTCCTTGAGTAAGCTCCGTCAAATCCTTTTAGCCTGTATTCTTTAGCTTTACAGTAATATGTCACTCCCAGGCTTCGAATGTTTTTCCCGTTGCTTTCCACAGCAACAGTACAGTCATTACCCTTGATATATTCTTCAATCAGTACGACAGTATTGGTTGCCTTTACTTTTTCAATGGCTTCTTTAAGTTCGGCCACCGAATTTGCTTTTACCGGTTGAATGGCATCAACAGAGGATTTTACCACACAAGGAATTGCAATTTTTCCGGTTATTTCATCGATTGAAACGTCTTTATTAACATCTATACTTAAATATTTGGGAGTGGCTATTTCTAATTTTATAAGTTCCTCTTTAAATTTGATTTTATCTTTCGCTAAGAGGCTTTTAGAATAATTGATATTGGTTTTAATTCCGCTTTTCTCCAAAACATCTGCCAGCAGAATAGCCTTGTGGTGTCCTGTTCCTATAATGACCTTGTTTACTTCATGCTCCCTGAAAAAGCCGATAATCTCCTTGTAGTTCGACAAATCCTCAACCAATTCAAAGTCAGCTTTATCCATTCCGGGCTCATTTTTAACTCCTCCAACAATGGCAACCCGATATCCCTTTCTTTTCAATATGTCTGTAAGAGAATCACCGCTATGGCCGGCTATTAATCCAATGCATGTATTCAAAAACATAAGCCCCCTTTTAATATGCTGCCTCTCCAGTCACAACCTTTTTAATTGTCAACAGAATTATTTTAAGGTCAACTAGAAAGGAAGCATCTTCGGCATATTTTAGTTCCCAGTTTCTTTTTTCTTCCCTTGTCAATGTACTTCTGCCCATTACCTGGGCGTATCCTGTTATACCCGGTTTTAAATCGAAAATTCTGCTTTTTAGGTCAGCTTCGCTGTAATTCTCTCTTACTCCGGGTCTGTAACCGACAAGGCTCATTTGACCTAAAAAGACATTTACCATTTGGGGTAATTCGTCTATACTAAGTTTCCTTAAGATTTTGCCAACCTTCGTTATTCTGCGGTCTCCTTCTTTTGTAATTGTGGGTCCGATTTTGTCTGCATTTAAGTACATTGTTCTAAATTTATATACATAAAAATCTTTTCCGCCTTGGCCGACTCTCTTTTGTTTGTAAATGACCGGTCCTTTTGAGTCAATTTTTATAAATATACCGATAATAATGAATAAAGCATTAACAGCATTAGAGCTGTTGCCGAAGCAAAAATATCTATAATTCTTTTAAGAAAAAGTTTATAAAATGTTTTGGAAAAGGGTTCACTTTTTTTTACCTCACTTCCCATATATAAACCCCTCAATCTGTTACACAAGAGTTTTTAATTTTGTCCACCAGCATTTTCAGATTTATCTTGTTTTGCCGGAAAAACTCCTCACTTTTTAAGGAAAGTTCAGCTTCATACTTTCTTATGTCTGCGATGCCTTCTTTAAATGTTTGGCTTATAATATCCAAATCGGAAAGTTCTTTTATGTTACAAAAGCTCCTTGAAAGGATGACCATGGAAGAACCCAATCTATAGTGTTCGGCAAGTATGTTTTCTGCCGGCAAAAGACCTGTTCCAAGCCGTGCCACTCCTCCAAAGCCATAAGGAATAGATTTCTCTTTGATTTTCTTGCAAAGCATTTCAACCGTACCTTCTGACAGCAGTTCAAACATAAATTTCATTTTGTAACCCAAATGCAAATCATTAAGTCCGATATGGATATAATCTATTCCGCTTACGCTTAGTATTGAATCAACATTGTCAACAGCTTGTGGTGTTTCGAGCAAAAGCATGACCTTTGCCCTGTTGTTAACATAACCAACAAATTTATCAACCTCTTCTTTAGTTTTAAAAAAAGGAAGCATCACAATATCTGCTCCATATTCAATCACCGAATCAATTTCGTCCTTTGAGCCTTCGAATATCGGGTTAACACGGACTAAAAGCTCGGATTTTTCCAGTACTGATTTAATTTTTTTCACGTCACTGATCATGTGTTTTGAAATAACAGTGTCAAGATGACCTTGCCTTTTCTCTTTACCGTTAATCTCCAAATCGACAAATATCCAATCGACTCCTGCTTTTTCAGCTATTTTGGCAATTTCAACTTCATTAGTGATATACATAAGCTTCAAAGCCATTCCGGTCATCCTTCCTGCCAAAAGGTTATTCTGTTTGCAAGTTGCTGAAATCGTTTTTTCGGACTTTTATAGCAAAAGAGTTGTTTATCTTTAGGTATATCAGTTTAGCAACAAGGGCTTTTGTGTTTCCAACTTTTTATTTTGTTACATAATATGCAGCTTCCCAAGTTTCGGTTACAAATCTTTCTGGTATGTCGGGACCAGCTTTTTAACAAAACTTATTACTTTTTCGGTATCATCCAAATTATCAAACTCGAAATCTTTTATCTCCTGCATATACCGGTCAAAGTCAATCAATTTGCTCTTTTCGATGAATATCTTGTCATTTTTTGTTATGCCTACTCCATCCTCTGAAATAAGCAGTTCCTCATGCAGCTTTTCACCGGGTCTTAATCCGATATATTCAATATCTATATCAGTACCGGGTTTTAATCCCGATAAAGAAATTAATGACTTGGCAAGGTCAATAATTTTAACCGGTTTACCCATGTCAAGTATAAATATTTCTCCCCCTTCCATCATTGCTCCGGATTGAATGACAAGGCTTACTGCCTCAGGAATGGTCATAAAATACCGGGTAACTTCCGGATGGGTTATTGTTATGGGACCTCCATGTTCAATTTGCTTTTTAAAAAGGGGAATGACACTTCCGCTACTGTCCAATACATTGCCGAACCTTACGGCAGAAAATTTGGTTTTGCTTATTGAGTTCATATATTGTATGATAAGCTCGGCAATTCTTTTTGTTGCTCCCATTATACTTGTTGGATTAACCGCTTTATCGGTCGATATAAGCACAAATTTTTTGCAATTATATTGGTGGGTGCATTCGGCAAGATTTAATGTGCCGAATACATTGTTTTTGACAGCTTCCTGAGGATTAAATTCCATTAGCGGAACATGTTTGTGAGCTGCCGCATGAAACACTATGCCCGGCCTGTAGCGCGAAAACACATAATCCAATCTTTTTTTATCCCTTATCGAACCTATTATCACTTTAATGTCCAGCTTGTCTTTATATTTTTGAATAAGTTCATTTTGGAGCTCATAAGCATTGTTTTCGTATATATCAAATACCAAAAGGCTTTCGGGCTCAAAGGATGCTATTTGCCTGCAAAGTTCGGAACCAATCGAGCCTCCTCCTCCGGTAACCAAAATGGTCTCACCTTTAAGATAGCCGGATATCTCTTCTATGGAAAGGGAAATTTCATCTCTTGGAAGAAGATCCTCAACGGTAACGTCTCTTATTTCCTTGATGCTTACTTCTCCGTTTACAAGGCTGTATACACTCGGCAATACCTTTAGTTTACAATCTGTTTTTTGGCATATATTTATAATTTCCAGTGTTTTCTTTTTCGAAACTGAGGGTATGGCTAAAACTATCTCTTCTATAGACATTTCCTTTGCAGTCTTTATAATTTTATTTCTGCCCCCTGCAATAGGAACACTGTTTATTTGAGTATTGTGTTTTTTGGGGTCGTCATCAATTGCAACTATCGGTTCATAAGTACTGCGTTTATTGTTCTTCATTTCCTTAATAAGCAGCGAAGCGGCATCGCCCGCGCCTATAATCATTATTCTTTTTTTTGTGTGCTTTTTTTGGTTTTTTATTTTTATACTTTTGGTTATCCTGCCGATGAATCTTACTGATCCTACAAGATAAAATGTAATCATCCAACTTATGATATATACCGAAACGGGGAATAACACATTAAAGTATGTTGCCAAGAGAAGTTGTACGATTGTTGATGTTATTGTTGACCAAAATATTTTTAAAAGCTCTTCGACACTTGCATAGTTCCACAGCATTGAGTAAATACCGAATATATTATATATTAGTATGCTTACTATAGTTGTAATAAGAAAATTAAAAGGAATCATTCCCGACATAGCTTCCGGAATGTCTGCATCAAACCTTATTATAAGGCCGATGAATAAAGCCATGTTTACGAATAGACAATCCGCAACAAGAAATGTTCTATTGTTTAAATTCTTCATATCTAAACCTCCCAATTACAGAAGCTACATAAAAGCGGCTTATAAGAAAAATATATAAATGGCTTTATGTTCTTACAGTTCTTTCAAAAATAATTAGCATGCTTCATATTATGTAAGATTGATAATAGATGTTAATTAAAAATTCCAGGCGGTTATCTTTTCATTGAAAATGGTCCAATTATTTTTTGTCAATGTATGGAACCATAAATCTTCATTCCGAGTATTATAAAATAGATTAATTGAATCATATGGAAAGGAGTATAAAACATGATAGTGCTGAATGCGATTATTTACTTTTTGATGATTCTGGTTCCGGGATTAATCTCTGAGTGGTTCTATAACTGGTTATCTCGAGTAAGACAAAGAACAATTGTAGCCACTGCACTAATATTTGATTTGCTTATTTTTATAATCAACCTTATCGGGTTGCGCATCTTCAATGATGTGCTCACAGTAGAAGACCTTTTTGAGCATTTTGAATGCCTACATTTTACTTTAAAATACGGAATTCTTAGTGTAATAGTAGCAACGATACTTGGAGTTATAGCCGGAATTTTGGCAAAAATATTCTGGATACGAAACGGCAAAGCTGAAAACTAGAATTTAAAGCATGTTAGCTCAAGCCGCATATTATGCTAAAAAATAGTTTATAACTGCGGCTTGAGTATTTGTTTCTTAGTAAGTCACATTGACATGGTAATTTTTTTATGCCAAACGAATACTATTAAATAGCTCAATTTTAAAATCAATAATCTTGAAAAAGGTGATTCATAGTGGAACTAAAACAGTTTTTGGTAATGATAAAAAGAAAGATAGTGTTTATAATCTTGATTCCAATTGTTGTATCCATTATTACCGTTTTGGTAAGCGTGGCATTTATTGCTCCGGTATATGAGGCATCTACAACCTTATATATAATCAGTCAAAACGCAGCTTCCGAAGAAGATGTAACTTATAATGAGCTTTTGAAGAATCAGCAATTGGTCAAAGACTATAGAGAACTTATAAAAAGCAAACTCATTGTTAAAACCACATTGGAAGAACTGAATATAACAGATATTTCTCCTGAACAATTGGCTAAGAATATTACTGTAACTTCAAAAAACGATACCAGAGTTTTGGAAGTAAAGGTAAGAGATACATCCCCCGAAAGAAGCAAGGAACTTTCAAACAAAGTCTGCGAAGTATTTGTTAAAGAAGCAATAAGCATAACAAAAATAGCCAATGTAAGCGTTGTTGACCCGGCCGAGGTTCCTAGAAGTCCGGTAAAACCCAAGCCTTTGCTTTACACGCTGATAGCTTTTTTGATAAGCCTTTGTGCAGCTGTAGGCGCATTTTATCTGTTTGAAATATTAAATGAAACCATCAAAACATCTGAGGATATAGGAACATATTTAGAACTGAATGTACTTGGGACTATACCCACATTTAACATCAAATAGGGGGGTGCTGACAATTGTCGGAAATTAGCTATGTAATTAAGTATGATTTGAATCAAACAGTAGAAGAAGCATATAATGTTTTGAGGGCAAATATTCAGTTTTGCGAATCCAGCAAAAAAATCACAACTTTAGCTGTTACAAGTTATAGTCCGGGTGAGGGGAAATCAACAACATCAATAAATTTGGGAATTTCAATGGCTAAGGCTGGAATGAAGGTTTTATATGTTGACGCGGATATACGTAAGCCAATGCCTTTCAAATATTTCATGAGCACTAATTTAAAAGGTCTTACCAATTATATACTAGGCCAGGCAGAACTTAATGAAATAATAAATAAAACCGATATTGACGGCTTCGACTTTATAACCTGCGGTATTAAAACCAACAATCCCGTAGAACTTATAACCTCCGACAGATTCAGCAACTTAATTCGAGAAGTAAGGCAGATTTATGATACGGTTATTATCGATACTCCACCTTTAGGAAGCGTTATAGATGCGGCTATTATTGCCGCTCAGGTAGATGGAACGATTATTGTTATTGAAGCAAACGCAGTAAGATGCCAAAATGCTTTAAGAATGAAAGAACAGTTGGTAAAAGCCAATGCCAATATTTTAGGTGCTGTTTTAAACAAAATAAGCAAGTCAGAGTACAAAAACTATTATGGTAGTTATGACTATTACAACTCCAGAAAAAAATACATGAAAAAATGGTCGCAATTAATTAAGAATTTAAAGAGTTTAAAGAGGGGAGAATATGATTGATATACACTGCCATGTTATTTTTGGGGTGGATGACGGGCCAACAACAATTAAAGATTCTGTAAGAATGATACTGGAAGCGGATAAAATAGGAGTGGACAAAATTATTGTTACCCCCCACTACAAAAAAAACGTTTATAATTCCGACAATGTCCTGGAAAATTTCTATAAAGTCAAATCCAGGATAAAAGACTTTGGAATAGACTTGTTTTTGGGCTATGAGGTATTTTGATTTCTTCAATTAATGATGTGTTTTTGTACAAAGAAAAATACACCCTGAACAATTCCAAGTATTTGCTGTTTGAGCTGCCTTTCGATATAATGCCGGTTAATATCAATGAAACTGTTTTGAAATTGCATTCGGAAGGAATAGTTCCCATCATAGCTCATCCGGAAAGGAATATGTACTTTGTAAAGAACATGCAAAAATTCATTGAATTGATAGAAACAGGCTGTCTTGTCCAGTTGGATGCTGCAAGTATAGTTGGAATTCATGGTTCCAACGTTAAAAAATTTACCAAAAAGCTTATTGATCTGAAACTGGTGCAATTTGTAGCATCCGATGCCCACAAGCCGGAGGATTATGAGATATACAAGGAGTCGTATGATATAGTTAAAAGCTGGGCGGGAAAGGAATACAGCGATAAAATATTCACTTACAACCAAGAAGTCATTATTGCTCCTCCTGTTACTCAGCCGGTTACCAAAAAATAAGTTATCCTTTACCTTTATAAAATAAAATTTACGCAAATCAAAATATATAATTTCACGATTATGCTGCAAGTTTCCCTTCTTTTGACATGCGAGTTGGAGTAATTTCCTCAAATGTACCGCTCTGCATTTTTGCTTTTATGCTGCTTAATTTACCGTCACTTTACTCATTTTACTACTTTCTGGCCTCCTTTCTTTTTGCTGCCTTCTTGAAATTACCAATTAAAGTCAATTATTTCTACATATTTCTGGCAAGGACTTTCATAATTATTTTAGTTATCATAATTCACCTGTAATGTATAAAACTCCAATAAAATATTAATAATAAAACTGTACTAATAACTATATTAGAAAAGGAGGTATAATAAATTGAAAGCAACTGGAATAGTTAGAAGGATAGATGACCTCGGAAGAGTAGTAATCCCGAAGGAAATCAGAAGAACATTGAGAATCAGAGAAGGTGATCCTCTCGAAATATTTACCGATAGAGAAGGTGAAGTAATATTAAAGAAATATTCGCCAATAGGTGAATTAAGCGACTTCGCTGCTCAGTATGCTGAATCCTTGCATAAGACAAGTGGTCATATAACCTGTATTTCAGATAGAGATACAATAATTGCAGTTTCGGGAGCATCAAAGAAAGAATATCTTGAAAAATCCTTAAGTCCGGAAGTTGAAAAAATAATAGAAGAAAAAACTACTCTTGTTGTAAAAGCACCTGAGGAAAAAGCTATAAGCATTTTAGCCGACGAATCGGGAGAAACAAAATATTATTCACAGGTAGTGACTCCGATTATTTCAGAGGGTGACCCCATTGGAGCAGTAATATTCTTATCAACGGATCCTGATGTTCGCATGGGTGAAGTCGAGGCAAAGCTTGCTCAAACAGCTGCAGGTTTCTTAGGAAAACAAATGGAACAATAAGCAATAGCCTAAAGTTATACGGACTGCAGTGCTCTTTGGAAAAAGAGGTAAATATGGATAGGTTTTTATTCCTAAAAAATAACAGGTAACCGCTTAGGATTGCCTGTTATTTTTTAAAACTTATTTTTGCTTTGAAGATTAATGACTTTATATATTTATGGCAATTGCTGGCCTCATTTGGTATAATTAATACAGCCAAGTACTGCCAGGGAGCTGATGATATGATAAAAGAGAAATATACTTTTGATGATTTGCTTGAAATTATGAGGCTGCTGCGAAGTGAAAACGGATGCCCGTGGGATAGGGAGCAAAACCACGAGAGTCTTAAAAAGTATCTTATCGAGGAGACATATGAAGTCCTTGAGGTAATAGATTTAAATGACAAAAAAAGGCTCTGTGAGGAATTGGGTGACCTTTTGCTGCAGATTGTTTTTCATGCTCAAATAGCAAGTGAGGACAAAGAGTTTGACATGAATGATGTAATATCGGGTATCTGCAGGAAGATGGTACAGAGGCACACCCATGTTTTCGGTACCGATAAAGCGGATACTGCCGATGAGGTTTTAACCAACTGGGAGGAAATAAAGAAAAAGGAAAAGGGAATGAAAAGCCAAACGGAGGTGCTCAAGGATGTGCCTTCAAATCTCCCGGCGCTGATGAGAAGTTACAAGGTTCAGCAAAAAGCCAGCCAGGTGGGATTCGATTGGAAAGACGCAGACAGTGTATTTGAAAAGGTTTATGAAGAAATAAACGAATTGAGAGATGTATATAAGAGTAAAGATGTGGCAAGAATAAATGATGAACTTGGGGATGTATTATTTTCCATAGTAAATTTATCTAGATTTTTGAAGGTTCAGCCGGAACTTGCGCTGGCCGGTTCGATAAACAAGTTCATAAAAAGATTTGAGTTTATTGAGAAAGAGGCAGCAAAATCCGGGAAAACCCTTACGGAAATGTCCCTTGAAGAGATGGACGAGCTATGGAATAAAGCGAAGACCGAAAATCAAGAAAAATTTTCTTAAAATACTGAAAGAAAGGAGGAATTTCAAAGTTTTCAGCGAATAAAAATTACTTAGGATTTACAAAGCATGGTATTTATTTTAATAAAGAAATAAAGTTTCAAATCAAATCCAATATAATAAACAGGAGGATTATAATATGAACAAAACGGAATTAATAGCAAGCATGGCAGAAAAGAGTGAATTGTCAAAGAAGGATGCGGAAAAGGCTCTTAACGCTTTTATTGAAAGTGTTGAGGAAGCACTGGCAAAAGGAGATAAGATTCAGTTGGTAGGATTCGGTTCATTTGAAGTAAAGGAAAGGGCTGAAAGAAAAGGAAGAAATCCTCAGACAAAAGAAGAAATTATAATTCCTGCTACTAAAACACCGGTATTTAAGGTTGGAAAGGCATTAAAAGAGTTAGTTAACAAATAAGATTTGAACACTAAACTAGAGTATTATAAAGTACAGTGTTTGTAAAATAAAATTGAGGTAAAAGGGCTTCCTAGGGTGAAGCCTTTTTATTTGCCTTTTTAAGAGAAATGAAAGAGGTTTGAGGGGGATTTTATTATGAGAATTGACAAATACCTTAAAGTTTCAAGACTTATTAAAAGACGTACATTGGCCAATGAGGCTGTGAACAGGGCAGAGTGATGATAAACGGCAAGGTGGTAAAACCCGGTGCTGAGGTGAAGGTTGGAGACATCATAGAAATCCGGTTCGGGAACAATACTACCAGGGTTGAAGTGACAGCGATAAGTGAGCACGTTTTAAAATCGGAATCGAAAGATATGTATATTATTAGGTGATTGTAACTAGGCAATTCAACAAAAAGGCATTGAAAGAAAGATGCCTTTTTATTTTATTTGTGAAATTGATTGTTAAGAGTCATTTTTATTATTGTACATGCATAAATATTTAAAGGTGTAACATAAAATTGGAGGGATAAGGTATGGTTGATGATAAAAAGGTGCAAAAGACCGGGATGCATAACCTTATACTTGAAAACAGAGAAAGGCTTAGCATATCGGGAGTTGTTGATGTGGAGAGCTTTAACGATGAAATGGTTGTGGCCGACACGGAATTGGGACTTTTAATTGTACGGGGAGAAGACCTTCATATAAACAAATTAAGCGTGGAAAGCTCAGAACTCAGTATTGAAGGGTATATAACGAGTCTTGAGTACAGCGACAAAGACGGAAGATCAAAAGGAATGGGCTTCTTTGCAAAAATGTTCAGATAGGATAAGTGATCAAATTGTGGGTATCTGTTAGCAACCAAGCATATGTGTTTTTGAATTGTGTCCTTGGAGGCATGATTGTAGCATTCATATATGATATTTTCAGGGTTAGAAGGAAGGCTATAAAATCAAGTAACCTCATTGTGTACTTCGAGGACTTTATTTACTGGATTATTGTAGCATTAATTCTTTTCGCGATCATATACAGGAGCAATGAGGGTGAATTAAGAGGATACCTCATATTGGGGATAGCCAATGGAATCGTCCTGTACGCTTTGCTTTTAAGCAGAATAGTCATGGCTGTATTCTTGTTTGCTATTAGAACAATATACAAGGTGGCTATTACCTTTTGCGGTATCCTGTTGATTCCGATAAGGATAATATTAAAAATACTGGGCGTGCCGGCAAAAAAAGCATATAAAGCTATTACCCGGGGTGCCGGAAAAATAAAAGGAGCAAGCAAAAGGAAATTGAGCAAAATAAAAATGTCGGGAAGGATATTTAATAATCTTAGGAAAAAAATATAGGAAAGGAGGATTTTACTAATACACGTAGAATTATAATAGGTGTATAATATTATATTGTTAAATAATCCACATTGCTTTTAGCAGGGAGAGGGCAATTAATGAACAAAGGAAAAAAACACAATTGGGGTTTAATTATTATAACTGGAGCGTTGGTGTTTTATATTGGGACTGTTCTTGTCAGACAACAGGCAATAATTCATTCCCAGAGACAACAGTTAAAACAGATTCAAGAGAATATAGAACAGGAAAAAGAACTTAATGAGAAACTTCTCAGACAGAAAGAAGAAGTTGCATCGGAGAAGTATAATGAGAAGATTGCCCGTGAGAGTCTTGGAATGGTCAAGAACGGAGAAAGGGTCTTTGTTGATGTGAATCGGTAGTCTGATGCTGATTACCCTCTATTTTCCTTGATTTAAGAATTTCATGATACTTGACGTAAGTCAATGTCATATTATATAATCAAAGTACTTTATTTAATCAGGAGGATTAATTAATTTATGCTCGTTGAAGTAGGTAAAATTGTTGAGGGCAAAGTTTCGGGGATTACTAATTTCGGGGCTTTCGTTCAGCTCTCAAACGGTCAGACCGGCTTGGTTCACATCTCTGAAGTTGCTGAGGAGTACGTAAAGGACATTAAGTCTCATCTCAAAGAAAATCAAACGGTAAAGGTCAAAATTATTTCTGTGGACAAAAACGGAAAAATCAGCCTGTCTATTAAGAGGGCGTTAGACCCCAAAAAATCGGTTGCAAAATCTACTAAACCTGAGGAAGTGGAGTGGGGTAGTCATAATTCGTCCAACCTTACCTTTGAAGAGCGTCTTGCTAAATTCATGAGAGACAGTGATGAAAGAATGCATGACCTCAAAAAGAATTTTGAATCAAAGAGGGGCGGCGGAGGATACAGAAAGTTTGTACAGTAAACCTGTTTTCCACGCGAAAAGGTTGATTATATGAAGCTTTGGTAACAAACCAAGGTTTAGGTTGTTTTTTGCATTTTTTACCTGTAATATTTAATAGAATATGATGCATAGTATTATTGAGACTTTTATTGGTGAATAAAAGTCTCTTTTTGAGTGTATTGGCTTTTAAGGCTGAATGAGCAGGATAAAAAGGCAGATATTTCATTGTAATTGGAAATAATCCCCGTGAAAAAAAGTGTTGACATCGCAAAAAACATATATTATAATAAAAAAGTCGTTTGAACAGGAAGTTTCAGAGTTGCCGGAGTGGCGGAACTGGCAGACGCACAGGACTTAAAATCCTGCGGGACTTATAATCCCGTACCGGTTCGATTCCGGTCTCCGGCACCATTTAAAATATCGCGGGGTGGAGCAGTTGGTAGCTCGTCGGGCTCATAACCCGAAGGTCGGAGGTTCAAGTCCTCCCTCCGCAACCAAGAATATTCACGCTTATCCGAATGGGTAAGCGTTTTTTAATGCATTTTTTTATATTAAATAGAAAATATTATTTAAAATCGAGAAGGATTTTAATTGTGAATGTAGAAATTACATAATTACATAAAATTTTCTTTAAATGTTTACCAAACATCATCATAATTTGGCAAGTCTATTTAAAAGGACTCTTCACAACTTATACTGAACAGCCTTCAATTTGAATAGATATATAATTAAATCCATGGGAGGGTGCAATGTATGAAAAAGCTTAGGAGTTCCAACAGTCCTTTACAGGTGGCCTATTTGATTTCTGCGATACTTGCAATGGGCAACGGTATATTTATTTATATAATGTCGGGAAGGAGAATAGCGGCTCTATTTACCAATATATTTGTGTGCGCATTTGTAGCAATTGTAATAAAAATAGCAACCGATATTACCTTCAGAAGAATAGTTAATAAAATCAATACGGATATGGAAAAGGTAAATCAGGGGGATTTGTCTCACCACATTGAGACCAAAGACACCGGCGAAGTGAAAAAAATAACTGTGGCGGTCAATTCTATGTTAAAAGAGATTTGCGCATTGATTGAAAGCTTCCTCTCACTTTCATCCCTTATTATGAAATCCACGGAGAAAGTTAGTTCCGGCGCAGAGGAGGCATCAAAGGCCATAGAGGAAATATCCAAAACGGTGGAACAAATAGCTACAGGAGCATCCTCCCAAGCAAATGAGGCACAACAAGGTGTACAGGTTATGGATAAGTTATCGGAGCAGATCACTTTGGTGTATCAAAACTATAACAGCATTACCGATGATACAAGAAAAATCAGCGAATTGAACAACATTGGATTGCAGTCGGTTAAAGTATTGAGGGACAGATCCAAGGAAAACTATGAAACGACGGAAAAGATATTTTCAGTTGTTGAAAAGCTTGCAAACGGTATAAAAGATATAGGGCTCTTTGTTGAGTCCATTGAAAATATAGCGGAGCAAACAAACCTGTTGGCGCTGAATGCAGCGATAGAGGCAGCAAGGGCGGGAGAAGCGGGTAAAGGTTTTGCCGTAGTTGCCGATGAAGTAAGAAAACTTGCCGATCAGAGCAGGAAATCTACAGAAGAGATTAACTTATTGGTAAACAGTATACAGGAAGAATCTGTATTGGCGATAGAGTCAATGGAAATAATGAGAAGAGTGTCGGCAGACCAAAATGAAGCTGTTAACCAGACGGACAGTGCTTTTAGCGACATTGCCAACGCAATAAACTCCATAGTTCTAAGAATCAATGATGTAAATCAGGCAGTTGCAAAAATGCAGAATGATAAAAGAGAGGTAATTTCGGCAATTGAAAACATTTCGGCAGTTTCGATGGAAACGGCGGCGTTCAGCAAAGAGGTGGCAATGACAACAGAGGACCAGATAAAGTATATTGCCGATATGAGGGAGGCTTCCAACAGCCTTAGCGAACTTGTGAAGGAGCTCGACGACAAATTGGCAAAATATAAGATAAAATAAAAGTAATGGATAATTTATTTTGGAAATTTCAATAAGGCCTCTATCGGGCCTTATTAAATTTGAAAAGATTATGGTATTTATTCCGATTTTCCGGCAATTGTTGATTGTTTTCCTTGCACCGTGATAATATTAGATTAGTTAATAGTGTAAATATCCAACACTAAAAGTGGTAAAATATAAGAGCGGGAAATAAAAAGCATTTTAAATGAAACTAGGGCAAAAAACCGGGGGATGACATGGTTATAAGCAAAAGGGTCAATATTAAGAGATATAAAGAAATAATATCTGTTTTTGCCAAACATGGCTTTGGGCTGTTGTTTGACCAATTGGGGATTTTTGACTATTTAAAGATGGGAAAAAAGATTTCATCCGATGAAGGAGAGGATGATAGCTCAAGACTCTCTATGGGTGAACGGATAAGGCTGTCCTGTGAAGAACTTGGCCCAACCTTTGTAAAGATAGGGCAGATACTCAGTACAAGACCCGATGTGGTTCCATCCGACATTATCGAAGAATTAAAGAAGCTTCAAGAGTCCGTGCATCCCTTTTCCTTTGATGAAGTCAGGACAGTAATAGAAAGCGAATTTGAGGATAAGCTTGAGAATATTTACCTGGAGTTTTCAAAGGAACCTATTGCGGCGGCTTCCATATCCCAAGTTCATTGTGCAAAGCTTAAATCGGGAGAGAAGGTTGCGGTTAAAGTTCAGAGACCGGGTATAGAGAGAAATATAGCGTTGGATTTAAATATTCTTAAGGACCTTGTGCATTTTATTGAAAATCACACAAAATACGGGAAAATTTACGATCTTATCGGAATGGTAATAGACTTTGAAAACACCATAAAAAACGAACTGGATTTTACCAGAGAGGGAGAAAATGCCGAGACTTTCAGGAAGAATTTTGCTAAAGAAGGGATTGCAAGAGTTCCCGAGATTAATTGGACATATACTACTAGGCGTGTGCTTACGATGGAGTACATTGAAGGTATTGAGATTGGTGACATTGAGGGATTGGAAAAAGCGGGAATTGACAAGGTGGAGCTTGCCAAAAACCTTGCTACATCAATATGCAATCAAGTATTAACGGATGGATTTTATCACGCAGATCCGCACCCCGGGAACATCAGAATTCTTAGGGACGGCACAATAGTTTTTTTGGATTTGGGGATGGTCGGAAAAATCAGTGAGTCTCGAAAGAAAATTATATCGAATTTCTTTGTAGGTGTTTCCACCAAAAACAGCAAGATAGTTGCCCGAGCGATTGTTGACCTGGGAGAAATGTCCGAAAGACGTAATTTAAAAAGGTTTGAAAAAGACATTGATAGAATGATTGATAAATACATTGCTATGCCTTGGAGTGAAATAAAAATAGTTGACCTGTTCTATGAGGTATTTAATATTGCCTTTGTAAATGAAATAAAGATACCCCGTGAATTTGCCATGCTGGCAAAAACCCTTGGAACGGCCCAGGGAGTTTTGGAAAAGCTGGCACCGGACCTTAACACTATAGAAATTGCAAAGCCCATAGCAAAGAAACTTATTTATCAATCCTTTTCGATAAAAAATGTTACCGACAGCATCAAAAAGAATGCTCTAAATTACCGGGATGTGGTGGACCTGTTTAGTGAATTTCCTTCCATTCTATTAGGCATTTTGGAAAAATACGAAGACAGGGACTACACTCTGCAGTTGGGAATTAAAGACATTGACAAAATTATGAAGAGGCTGGACAGAAATTTCAATCGGATGTCTCTAAGCGTAGTACTTCTTGCCGTAAGTATTATTATTACGGGGATTATTATAGGCTCCAGCCAGAGTGCAAGCCCAGGAAGCGAAATGTATTTTGTAAATGTTATGGCACTACGGATTGGGCTGGGAGTTGTAGTAGCCATTATATTGGGGCTGGTCATTTCCATGTTTCGGTCTAATCATTTTTAATTTATGTTTTTTTCTTGAATTCAGTTTTGCATTTGGGGCAGGTAATAATAATTGTTCCCTTGCCCTTAGGTACCCGCAACTTTGCCCTGCAATCGGGACATGAGAAATATCTGTGTGTTTTTGCATCCCTGATACGTATTGTTATATTGTCTACTGCTTTTTTGAACCATGCAGTAAAAGAATCCGTAAACATCACAAATTTGTAATTTTCCATTCTGCGCCGGGTTATGTTTTTTGATAACATTCTATAGATACTTATAGCCAAGGGAATATAGCCAATCAGGCCAAACACGGGAGTTTTCAGCAGGTTTCCGATAAAGTTTAATATTATGGATAGGATGATTAAAAATATGGAAAGACGGTCACTGCCGTATCTGTCCGCCATAAATGTTCGTAGCCAATTCATTTTGTCACCTCAAATTCTTTAATCTTTGATAAATAATAGAGGGGTAATGTGTCCCCCTCCATTATTATGCTTTCTTTACCAAGGATATTATAAGCTTAACTATTTCCACAATAGGAATAATCGCAAAGGCTAAGGCAATTGAAATAAGAAGGTTTACTCCCGAAAGCGGTGTCAGCTTAAATATGTTGTTTATGCCCGGTACATATATTACAAACAGTGATAAAGCGAAAGCCAGCACCATTGCGCCAAATAAAACTTTATTGTGGGTTTTCAATGTGAAAATGGATTTTGTCATTGACCTTAGGTTGAGGGATTGGAAAACCTCACATGTGGACATTGTCAAAAACGCCATCGTCATTCCGGTTATATGGGAATGTGCGTTGCCTATAAAGTAGGATATAAGCGTTAAAACTGCAATGGCAATACCTTGATATATAATATTAAATCCTAAGCCGTTGGCGAAAATACCTTCTTTTGTGCTTCGAGGAGGCCTTTTCATAATATCTTCTTCCGCTTCTTCCATACCCAGTGCTATAGCCGGTAGAGAGTCGGTTACAAGGTTAATCCACAGAATGTGTATGGGCGAAAACAGTATAAATCCTCTGAGGGTAGCTATGAACAGCGCAATAACTTCGCTTAAGTTTGAAGACAACAGGAATTGTATGGATTTACGTATGTTGTCATATATCCTGCGTCCTTCCTCAACTGCATAGACAATTGAAGCAAAGTTGTCGTCAGCCAGAACCATATCGGACACATTCTTGGTAACGTCGGTACCGGTAATACCCATGCCAACACCTATGTCAGCAGATTTAAGAGCCGGAGCATCATTAACGCCGTCTCCCGTCATTGCAGTAATCTTTCCGCGTTTTTTCCATGCAGTCACAATTCGAACCTTGTGTTCAGGCTGTACTCTGGCATAGACGGAGTAATTTTTTACTTTTTCTTCAAATTCGCTGTCCGATATTTCGGATAATTCCGCTCCTGTGATTGCTTGGTTTTCATCGGATATAATGCCCAGTTCTTTTGCAATAGCTACTGCAGTATCTTTATGGTCTCCAGTAATCATAATAGGGCGTATACCCGCCTGGCGGCATTTTTCGATTGCTGCTTTTACCTCAGGACGTACAGGGTCAATCATACCTGCAAGGCCAATAAATGTTAAATCATGCTCCAAGCTTTCCGGAGATATATCGGAAGGCAAAGAATCTGTCTCTTTCATTGCCGATGCCAATACGCGAAGGGCTTTATTCGCCATTCTTTTGTTTTCATTAAGAATTTCCGTGCGATGCTTATCTGTCAGAGGAACCACACCGTCTTTTGTGAGTATGTGAGTGCAGTTTTTGAGAAGCTCATCCGGTGCTCCCTTTGTATACTGAATGAATTTTCCGTTCTCGGTCTTGTGGACTGTGGACATCATTTTCCTAACGGAATCAAAGGGGGCTTCTGCAACGCGGGGCATTGTCTTTTCCAGTTCGTTTTTATTGATCCCCATATCGAAAGCATAGCGTACAAGGGCGCTTTCTGTAGGTTCGCCGATTACTTCTCCGTTTTCTCCCGATAGAGCGGCATCATTACAAAGAGCCATGGAGGCAGCGAGCTTTTGCACATCCCCAA
The DNA here is from genome assembly GCF_000521465.1 of Acetivibrio straminisolvens JCM 21531. Classification (GTDB taxonomy): domain Bacteria; phylum Bacillota; class Clostridia; order Acetivibrionales; family Acetivibrionaceae; genus Hungateiclostridium; species Hungateiclostridium straminisolvens. Next base: position 1,975 of record NZ_BAVR01000005.1, on the reverse strand, counting down.
AGGAATCCACAACAGTCATCTTATTTTGGGTCAGAGTACCTGTCTTATCGGAACAGATAATTTGTGTGCATCCCAGCGTTTCAACTGCGGTAAGTTTTCGGATGATGGAATTGCGTTTGGACATTTTTGTGACACCGATGGAAAGAACAACGGTGACAACCGCTACCAAACCTTCAGGGATTGCAGCAACGGCCAGACTGATTGCCAGCAAAAACGTCTCCAGAACATTATCTCCTGAGAAACCTCCGTTTCTTAATACACCAAAGACAAATATGAATATACAAATTCCCAGTACAGCCACACTAAGTACCTTACTTAATCCGGCAAGCTTCTTTTGCAGAGGTGTTTTTTCCTCTTCTGTGCTGGAAATAATGTTTGCGATTTTTCCCATTTCTGTTGACATTCCGGTGCTGACTACGACACCTTCACCGCGGCCGTATACAACATTGGTACCCATGTAGGCCATGTTGCGGCGGTCGCCAAGGGGAATATCCTTATCCGATGGAGGTATTGCATCGGCAGCTTTTTCAATAGGTACTGATTCTCCGGTAAGGGATGCTTCTTCGATTTTCAAGCTTGAGGCTTCTATTATCCTCATATCTGCAGGCACAGCATCACCTGCTTCAATAAGGACTATATCACCAGGCACAATTTCCGCGGATTTGATTTGCATCACCTGACCGTTTCTCCTGACTTTTGAGTAAGGAGATGACATTTTCTGCAGAGCTTCAATAGCTTTTTCGGCTTTTCCTTCCTGTACTACGCCCAGTATTGAGTTTACAACTACAACCATCAGTATGATGATTGAGTCGGCCGGCTCTCCGGCGAAGCCTGAGATAATGGCGGCTACAATCAAAACAATGATCATGGGGTCCTTCAGTTGGTCTAAAAATCTGGCAAAGACGGTCTTTTTCTTGCCTTCGTCCAGCTTGTTGCGGCCGTGTTTTTCAAGCCGCAAAGAAGCTTCCTTCGGGTCAATACCGTTTTTGGAGCTCTCCATTTGATTTAATACAGCTTCAATACTTTCGAAATAATGTTTCATTTGCCACGTCCTTTCCTTATTGTTTTATTTTGATTATTGATTTTTAGCATAACCTAAATTAGCCAGTAAATATTATGTCTTAATGTTTTGGCTTGGAACAGTGACGTTAAAGCATTAAGCTTTAATTTCCAACTGTCTTTACAAATAATTTACCATGAGATAAGATTAAAAAAACCAATATTTTTAACTAAGTGTCCGGTTTTTACACAAATGGCCTAAAGTGTGTAATTTTCGGATAAGTTATAGCTAATTTGCGTATATGAGGTGATTGATGATGGCAAAGCCCGAGCTTACCAAACAGTTGCTAGCTCAAACATTAAAGAAACTTATGCTGAATATTCCTTTGGACAAAATAAGCGTTCAAGAAATTGTAGATGCATGCGGTCTTAATCGAAAAACTTTTTATTATCATTTTAAAGATAAACAGGATTTGGTCTGTTGGATTTTTGATACTGAGTTTGCAAGTCTTACGGATGTTAATCATGACAATTCGGTATTAGATGAGCTTGTGGAGCACTTGTATAAAAACAGGGACTTTTATGTTGCCGCTCTTACTTCAAATGTGCAAAACAATCTCAGCGAGCATTTTTTCAGGATTATATATGAATCTATTAAGGAAAAAACGGAAGAAGTACTGGGGGAAAATAAAATTGCACCCGTTGAATTCGATATGATTGTAAATTATTTTACCAATGCGATTGTCGGGAGTATAACCCAATGGGCGAGGGGCGGAATGAAAAGCCAGCCTTATGAATACAGCACGAGTTTCTATCCTTTGACGGAAGAATGTTTGAGGTTTATTGTGGAGAAGAAGTTAAAGAAGCAGAAATTATAATGCTCCCCATTGTCAAGACAATTTTTTTAGCTTTTCTAAGTTAGATCCTCCCTTCCTCAAATTTAAAGATTTTATATTATTTTACAAAGGTTAGTATA